>JAXHTS010000006.1 GCA_034190085.1 Spirochaetota bacterium | reverse complement strand
TAAGAACCTGTGCATTGTGTCGAATGTTGCACCGCCCCATACCTCCATGGCCCAGAATCCTACCCCATCCATCTGTTCAGCTATTGGCAGCATATCCTCAGTTCGCATTCTGGTCGCCAGATTTGACTGATGACCATCCCTGAATGTGTTATCCTGTATTCTTAAAGTGGTTGATTTAGTTTCATTCTTCATTCCATTTCCCTATAAATATATTCAGTATTCTCACGATATCTGCTACAAGATGAAAGGATTCAAATCATGATCGAATACTCTATATCCTACTCATAATTGAATACCTAACTAACGATTGGCACATATCAGAACTAATGATATCTATTAACCTGCCTTTACATATAAATCCTATGTAATAATTATGCAAGAATAATATAATTAAGGATCAGACTATTTGCCCTTAAAGTTCGGCTTTCTCTTTTCTAAAAAGGCACTTACTGCTTCAAGGGAATCCTCGCTCTGGAAGGCCTTCATTGTCAGCTTCATCGCCTCTCTCTTCCTATCATCGCTCAACTCTTGATGCTCGAATACAAAGCTCAGAACCCTTTTAGTACCACGAACAGCAAGGGGCGATTTCTCCGTTATAGTCCTGGCAGCATTCATGGTGTACTCCTCCAATTGCTCTTTCGGAAGCACCCTGTTTACAAGACCTAATTCATAAGCCTCATCTGATTTAATGTTTTCCCCTAAATAGAGAAGCTCCTTTGCCCTGGCAACGCCTGCCACATTGATTACTCTCCTGAATCCATCCGGATGATAAACAATACCCAAATTGAGAGGAGGCAATCCCAGCTTCACCCCAGCCGCGGCATAACGCAAATCACACCCGCATGCAATGTCTATCCCAGCTCCAATACAGTGACCATTTATCATGGCAATAACCGGAACACTAATCTCATCGATAGTTCTAACCATAATCTGCAGATAATTTGATCTCTCAAAATTCTTTACATATTCATCAGTAATTTCAAAATCTTTATCCTTTGATTGGATGCCCTCTGATTGAAATGTTGTAACATCATATCCAGCACAAAAGGTCTTATCCCCAGCCCCCTTAATAATAATAACCCTCGTACCATTCTTATCCATATCCAGAAGCGTATCGTTTATCACCTTCAACATTTCATTGTTTACAGCGTTTCTCTTCTCAGGATTGTTAATAGTTATTATGCCGATAAAATCCCTCTCCTCTCTCAATATCTGATCATTCCCCATTCAAAATCCTCCTAAAATCTATAATAAATAATATTCACAATCAACTCTATGCTCAAATATATATTCTTAATTAGTTACTACTCAGCTAATGTCATTCCTGCCCCTGTATAAAACAGGTGTAAACTCCTGCAGGAATCTTAAATATTACAAAACCCTATTAATAATTGCCTTAGATTCCAGCATTCCGCTACACTATAGCCGGAATGACATACTTTATACACCCCGACTCATCCCCTTTATACATTTTTTATCTAATAGTGTATATGAAAAAAATCTGAGTAGTTATCTTAATTATTATAAAGGTATATTGCCATGCTTTCTGTCCGGATAACGAATCCTCTTCTTGCCCCTAAATATCTCCAAGGATCTGATAAGATATTTACGGGTCTCTGAAGGGGTAATAACATCATGCAGATTGGTATTAGCATTAGCGTCCCTAATGGGATTGGCAAAAGTATCTCTATACATCTTTACCATCTCAGCCATCTCTTCTTTTGAATAATTCTTTCCGCCAGAAAAGAGCATAATTGATTGCTCCGGGCCCAAAACGCCGGTTTCCATGGTCGGCCAATTAAGGATCATATCAGTTTGCATCCCGGGAATTACACCCATGCCCAGATTTCCCCCACCATAGGCCTTTCTTAATACCAAACCTATACGTGGAACCGTTGCCTCACAAAGGGCATAAAGCACCTTAGCCCCATGTCGTATAATTCCCGCATGCTCCTGCGCTGAACCAGGCATATAAGCCGGGGTGTCCACGAGGAGGACTATTGGTATATTAAAACAATCACAAAAACGGATAAACCTCGCCTGTTTATCAGAGCTGTCAACAGTTAATGATCCAGCCCTAACCTTGGGTTGATTTGCCACAAAACCAACAGTATAACCATCCATGCGTCCAAATCCAACTGCGATCTCCCCTGCGAACTCCTTCTTAACCTCAAGAAAATCACCATTATCCACCAAACACTTAATCACCCGAATCACGTCATAGGGCTTACTTGTATCAGTTGGTACAAAATCCATAAGTTCATCGCAGGTTCTTTCAGGATCATCGCCTGTTTTTACAACAGGAGGTTCTTCATCACAGTTCAAGGGTAGAAAACTAATTAGCCGTCTTATCTCAGATAGGCATTCCTTCTCATCCTTACACCTAAAATCACTCACCCCCGTGAGTTTAGAATGAATCTTCGCTCCTCCGAGTTCTTCAGGGGTTACATCCTCGCCAAGTGTCAATTTAACAATGCCAGGACCGGTTATAAACATCTGGCTTGTCTTATCGATCATATAAATAAAATCCGTCAAGGCTGGAGAATAAACGGCAATGCCAGCACATGTACCCATTATTGCTGAAATCTGCGGTATTACCCCTGATGCAAAGGTATTTGGAGCAAAAACCGAGCCCCCATGTTTATCGCTAAGAAGGGCAAACATACCCATACCCTCAAAACCGGTGGAATCCTTAGAATCACCCGATCCCTTACCCATTTCAGATATTGCCATTACCTCCTGCATCTTCGGTGTCCTGGCTCCAGGTGAATCGTTTAAACCGATAATCGGCACTCTCATCTCCAAGGCCATCTCCACTGTTTTATATAGCTTTATCCCATGCTGAAATCCAATTGAGCCACCCTTAACCGTGGCATCCTGGGCATAGACAAAAACCTTTCTGCCATCTATTTTCCCATGACCCGAAATAATGCCATCACCCGGGGTTCCTGATAGATGACCGATAAGTTTGCTTATTTCATGAAAACTGCCCGGATCTAGCAATAGATCAATCCTCTCACGCGCTGTCAATTTCCCTTTGTTATGTTGCTTGGCAATCTTCTCTTCACCACCACCCCTTAATATTTTTGCTCTCGCCTCTTCCAAATCTTTTAAACGCTGTTCCATAAATGTATCCATGAATAAACTCCTTAATTTAACATAATTTTTTATCTTAATCTTTTAGGAATGAACAATACTTCTTACATCTGAATTTGGCAGGAGTATACCCCTTTTATATGCTAAACACACTGTTTAATATAGCATTATCTTTATATGTTGATAACGCATACCTAAAACCAATCAAGCCCCCTCTAAGCGGAAAAGGATGAATATATTTAGATATGATATAAAGAAGGAATGAAAAATTTACTCTGCACTATCCATTCTGCTATATGAGGCATATAAATTTGAGAGAATCCTTACAATTATAATAACAAACAAATTATAATTAACGCTCATAAACATCTAGTGAATATCTGTTAGAGCTAGGATATATCTATATATAGAAAAAAAAATGTCAAGAAAAAATAGCACTAAATGACAGGCATACACTTATACTGATAAAATTAAATAATCTCTTCCCTCTATAATAATAGATTGTTATGAATAAAATATTATGCTACAATATATAAACATACAAAGGAATTGTATATTGATAAATCCATTAAACCCTCATTTCCCCTTGAAGTTGGGTTTTCGTTTCTCCAGCATAGCCATCACTCCCTCAACCCCATCCTCACTAGAATTTGCCTCTTCGGCTAACGCCTTCAACTCAGACTCCAGTTGATCATCAAGCTTCCTATGCTCCAATAGCTTATGAATCGTCATTTTTGTCGCTCGCATGGATATAGGGGCATTCTCCTCAGCCAACTCCCTGGCAAAAGAATAGGTTGTATTGGATAATTCATCATGAGGGACTATCTGATTTATGAGTCCCAGTTCCATCGCCCGCTTCGCCTCTATGAGCCTTCCTGTTAATAGAATCTCCTTTGCGGCCATCAATCCAACAAGGTCCATTAGTCTCTTAATAGCAGTATAATAATATATTCTCCCAAGCTTTACCAATGTAGCCCCAAATTTTGCCTTTTCAGAGGCTATTCGAAAGTCAGAGATTACCGATATATCGAGTCCAGCCCCTATCGCCGCCCCCTGGATCATAGCTATTATCGGATAAGGATAATCGATCAGACTATTTAGGCAGTATTCCAAACCCTCCATGGTTCTCTCAACCGATTGACCTGCAGCAGAAAGATCAACACCTGATGAAAAAACCTTCTCTCCAGCCCCCTGTATTACCAGCGCCCTAATATTGTCATCCTTCTTAAGATCAGTAAGCATATCTCCAATGCCAAACAGCGCATCAGCATTTAGGGCATTCCTCCTATCTGGCCTGTTAATAGTAAGAATAGCAACATAACCATCATCCTTCCTTATTATTTCTTCTACCATATCTCCTCCTCAATATATTTAATTATGATAGATTCATATAAGCCTTATATGAAACTAATACTGCTGAGTATTAATTAATTCACAGACAAACAATTTCATTTAAGTAGTTTAATGTCAATTTATTTCTACACATTATGAAATATAGCTCTGTAATAGATGAGATTTACCTTAGGTAGACAATCGAATAACACTTTCTCAAAAACAATAAAAAAAATCTTATGATTTTACATATAATACCGAATGGAATAATAGACATAATAATATTTTCATCATGGAGTAGTCATGTTCGAAAGCAGCAAGATGATGCAAACCAATTATCTTTTAGAAAAGTCCTTGGATGTCGAGTCTCTAAGGAGGAAGGTGATCTCTAATAATATAGCCAATGTTGATGTCCCTCATTTCAAGAGGAGTGAGGTGAATTTCGAGAGCGAGTTAAACCGTGCAATTATGGATAGGATGAATCCAACAAATAAGCTACCAGCTAAGCTCACTAATGAGAAGCATATACCCTTTTATATTCCCAAAGAGATAAGAAGCGTTAAGCCAAGAATCAACCTTGATTATAACACCACCTATCGGAATGACGGGAATAACGTTGATATTGAAAAAGAGATAGTGGATGCAAGCAAGAATCTCATGAGATACAATGCCATGATAACGAGATTGAATGGCAATTTTAGAACATTAAAACTTGTAATAAGAACAGCATAGGAATAGACTATTATGGGAATGTTTGACACATTTAACATAGCCTCAACTGGCCTAACTGCCCAAAGGCTAAGAATGGACCTAATAAGCAATAATATAGCTAATGCCACTACAACCCGAACGCCTGAGGGGGGGCCATTCAGGAGGAAGAGGGCGATCTTTGCTCCAGTGAATATTAGACCCTTCTACAAATCGCCGCTAGTCCCCAAACGAATTGATCATGGACCAGGCAAAGGTGTTAGGGTTATCAAGATTGAGGATGACAAATCACCGCTAAGGCTTGTATATGATCCCTCCCACCCTGACGCAATAAAGATTGGCCCTAAGAAGGGTTATGTAGAGATGCCTAATGTTAATGTTGTTATGGAAATGACAGATCTCATCTCCGCATCAAGATCTTATGAGGCAAATGTAATGATGATAAATAACTCAAAATCAATGTTTGCCAAGGCCCTCGAGATAGGAAGGGCTGGGGCATAATGATGGGAGATAATGAATGTATATCGAAGATATTGGTGAAAGGGATATAAACATATCCCATGATCTATCTCTAAGGGGAAGCTTAAAGAAGATTAAACGAATTAAAAATTTGATGACTAATAATTTTAATGATTATTCCTATTGGAGCGCTATCTACGAAAATAGATTTGAAAGAATTATCAAAGGAGTGTAATGATGTTGTATTCTACTAATCAAGCCTTTGGCCACATTGTAAAATTAAAGACCACCGACCCTCGTCATCTAACCGGGGTTAAGGAAAGACAACTGGACGATGATGTATCAACATCATTTGCTGAAGCCTTGAAAAAATCTCTTTCTAAAGTTAACGATACCCAGATCAAAGCTGATGAATTAGCCCAAAGGATGATCCATAAACCTGAATCAGTCGATATACATACTGTGATGATTGCGGCACAGAAAGCGGAAATTTCACTATTATTTACTAAAACCGTAAGGGATGAAGCGATCAAGGCATATAGAGAACTTATCAATCTGCGATAATCCCTGTTTCTGTTAAGCCATGGCCCTACTATCGATTCAGATATAAAGGAATGGATATTATCTTTTACTTTACTCTTTATTCCTAGGGCATAAAAGTCTCTTTTTACTTAAATAATGTAATTTTTTGTTTACATTTTTTTTATTGTTTGATTTATGTATTATGTCACTTTATCCTTGTCCCATTACTAGCATATTTTCTATTTCACAAACCACGGGAGAGATGTTATGGTTGAGTTTTTTAAAAAATTGTTTAACCAGATAAAAGATATTTACAGCAAGCTCGACAATACAAAGAAAATAATTTTTGGCGTTGTTATTGGAGTGGTGGTAATATCCCTTGTTGTGCTCTTATCTATATCGAGCGGCAAGGCAGATATTGTCCTCTTTGCTGATCTCTCTTCAGAGGAGTTTGGTCAGGTTACAAAGAAGTTAGAGGAGAGCGGATATCACTATTCCACCTCTGGTACTACTACAATTTTTGTTAAACCAGAACAGAGAGAGATAATAATGACTCATCTTGCTCAGGAGGATATGATCCCTAAAGGTATTCCAGGATGGAAGTTATTTGATATATCAAAATGGACAGAAACAGATAAAGAACTGAATGTAAAGTATATGAGAGCCCTGAGGGATGAGATTAAGAGGCATATCGAATCATTAAAAAATATAGAAAAGGCAGATATTGAGATCGCCATTACAGAGGATGAACTCTTCACAGAGAAGGATAGTCAATATACTGCCGCTGTTTCCGTCTATTTAGCCAGTGGATATGATAAACTGAGCAACAAAGAGATAAAGGGCATAATGTATCTGGTATCTAGGGCTGTTGGCAGGAAACTAAAACCTGAAAATGTCACTGTAACTGATGAGCACGGTAAAATAATATCTGATTTTGATGATGAATTCGATCAGGCAAAGGCCGAATACACCCTTCTTGAATATAGAAGAAAAATTGAAGAAAAGGGCAGGGTTCAATTATTACGAGACATCAGGAAGGGATTGGAAAGGATATACTCACCTGACAGAATCCAGATAGTTAGACTCAATATGGATTTTAACTGGGACAGCATATCAGAAGAAAATGAAGAATATACTCCAATTGAGATGGAGCCAGATAATCCCACAACACCCTATTCGGAAAGGAAGGTAAAGGATTCCTTTATAATTTCTGAAAAGAGCACAAAAGAACATTTTCAGGGTCATGGATGGAATCCTGAGGGCCCTGCAGGCACAGAGGGCAATAAACCACCAGGATATAAGGCCAGCGATGACCAATACGCGAAATACGATAAGGATGAAAATGTTAGAAACTATTCTGTGAACAAAACGATGAGGAAGATTAAAAGAGATCCCTACGATATAGCCGCCATCTCTGTTGCAATAGCGATTGATGGATATCAGGAACTTCCAAGAAAAGCAGACGGCAATTATGATTATAATCCCACAAAAAAAATTATTCAGAAACCTCTAACCAAACAGGAATTAAAGCAGGGAGAAAATATTGTTAAAAAGGCCATCAATTACAATGAGGCAAGGGGAGATCAAGTCGCAGTTGAGAATATTATGTTCGATAGGTCAAAACAATGGAATAGACTGAGAGAAGAATTCATTAAAAAGGAACGGTTGAGAAAGATGCTAATAGCCGCGCTACTGGGAGTGTTAGCGCTCTTCGTTGGCGTAGTTATGTTTCGAGCAATAAATAAAGAGTTAGCAAGAAGAAGGAGAATAAAAGAAGAACAGATTGCTCTAGAGCAGCAGAGGATGAGGGAAGCAGCTCTTCGGGCCGCTGAGGAAGAGGGCGTTGAGGTTGAACTCTCCCTCGAGGAAAAAGCCAGATTGGAACTCCAGGAAAATGCTGTTAATCTAGCACGCGAGAGGCCTGATGATGTGGCTCGACTCTTAAAGACATGGCTTGCTGAAGAATAGAATTGTAATTCAGATGGAAGTCTATCTTTTTTCCTTTGACATCTAAACATTATTGATTATATTATTGTTTTAAAGGGGAGGGAAATACTCATCTCTTGACTTTGACTTCAATATATCTATAACGATAAGTTACTATAAGCTATTACCCCTTTTTTATATCCCAGTAGACTAAGCTATCACCTGTGGGTAATTGCAATGCCATAAATAAAGATAATATGTGAGGAATTAGAATGCTTCAATCCAAGAAGTCACAACTTTCCGGAAGGCAAAAAGCAGCCGTCTTTCTTGTGTCTCTTGGTTCAGATGTCTCCTCTGAGATATTCAAACATCTCAGGGAGGATGAGATTGAACAGCTTACTTTTGAGATAGCCAGACTGGATAAGATAGAGCCTGATGACAAAGACAGGGTTTTGATGGAATTTCAAGAGATGATGATGGCTCAGGAATTTATCGCATCTGGCGGTATTGATTATGCACGAGAGGTTCTGGAAAGAGCCCTTGGAACACAAAAAGCAATAGATATTGTCAACAGATTAACCTCTTCACTCCAGGTAAGACCCTTTGATTTTATCCGAAGGACTGACCCAAGCCATCTATTGAACTTTATCCAGGGAGAGCATCCACAGACAATAGCATTGATCCTTGCTTATCTCGATCCAAATAAGGCGGCTCTGATCCTTTCCGGCCTAAATCACCAGATTCAGGCAGATGTCGCAAGACGAATTGCTACAATGGACAGGACATCACCTGACGTACTTAGAGAGGTGGAGAGGGTTCTTGAAAGGAAGCTCTCAACCCTTGCGAGCGAAGATTATACCTCTGCCGGCGGTATTGAGGCGATTGTTGAGGTACTCAACCAGGTGGATAGGGGTACCGAAAAGATAATTATAGAGGCGCTGGAAGAAGAGGATCCAGAACTTGCAGAAGAGATTAAAAAAAGGATGTTTATTTTTGAGGATATTGTGCTCTTGGATGACAGGTCAATCCAAAAGGTTCTAAGAGAGGTCGATACTCAAGATTTAGCAAAAGCCCTTAAGGGTGTTGATACAGAAGTTCAGGAAAAGATATATAGAAATATGTCAAAGAGAGCCGCAACATTGCTGAGGGAGGACATGGATTTTATGGGTCCTATACGAATCAGGGATGTGGAAGAGGCCCAGCAGAAGATAGTAAATATAATAAGAAAACTTGAAGAAGCCGGAGAAATCATAGTAGCACGAGCTGGCGAGGAGGAGTTGGTTGTCTAAACTTGTTTTTAAACCAAATGAAGTTCAATATAATCAGATAACAAAGCAGATTGAACTTCCTGAAATGTATCAAAAAAATGTGCTCACTGATGAGGAGTATAAGGAATTTGAGGTAGATGAAGACGGCAATCCCCTTGATGTATATCAAGGCCCCTCAGTGGAAGAGATGGAGGCAGAGCTTGAGCAATACAGGAGGGAAACTGAAGAAGAAGTTCGAAGGATGATTGAGGAGGCCAAGGAAGAGGCAAAGAGTATAGAGGAAAGGGGCAAGGTTGCCGCCTTTAATGAGCTTCAAAATGCGAAGGAGCAGATAAAGGGAGAGAAGGAAAAATTAAAGATTGAATCCGATCAGGAAATTGAGCGTGGGAAATATGAAGCGGAGAAGATGATCAAGGAAGCGGAACTTAAGGTTTCCGAAATCGAGCATGAGGCATATAAGAAGGGCTATGAGGCAGGACGCGAAGAGGGATATAATGAGGGCCAGGCTGAGGTGATGAGGTTAATAGACAGATTAGGCACAATTGTCGCTACTGCTGTTGATATACGAGACGAAATTATCCGATCATCAGAAAAACTAATGACAGAAATGATTCTTATGATAGCAAGAAAGGTAATTAAAGATGAGATCGTTGAGAGGAGGGAGGTTGTAATCAACAATATTAAAGAATCGATAATGAGGATAAAGGATAGGGACAGAATTGATATAAGGGTCAACTTCGCTGATCTTGATATGACCACTGCACATAAGGATGAATTGATTAAGATGATGGAATCCCTGAAGAAGGTAAACATATACGAGGATTCCAGAGTAGATAGAGGAGGCTGCATTATAGAAACGGATGTAGGGGCAATCGATGCCAGAATATCTACTCAACTTGATGCAATAGAAGAATCTATACGCAGTGTAGGTTCAGCATAGATTATTAAACAAATAGGTATAAGAGAATGATTAGAATCCTCCCTCATGAAAGGGTAGATATACTCTCGAAATATAAAGATATAATTGAAGAGGTTGATGTCCTTCAATTTACTGGGAAAGTGGAAAGGGTAGTTGGTCTCACCATTGAGTCTAATGGACCTGTTGTTAAACATGGCGAACTCTGCAAGATAAGGCTTGAAGGGAATCAGTACCTTTTAGCCGAGGTTGTGGGATTCAATAAGAACAGGATTGTCCTGATGCCTGTAGGCGAGATGAATGGGGTTATAGCCGGGGCTGATGTAATCTCAGTAGGATCATCTCTAATGGTTCCAGTAGGTGAAGAACTATTAGGAAGAATCATAAATGGCATTGGCAAACCACTCGATGGAAAGGGAGATATATTAACAAAACAAAGATATCCAGCCCAAGGAAAGACGACAAATCCCTTAGAAAGAACCCTAATAAATGAACCATTATCAGTGGGGATTAGATCAATTGACGGTTTTATTACTGCTGGCAAGGGGCAGAGAATGGGTATCTTCTCTGGTTCTGGAGTTGGGAAATCAGTTCTACTCGGTATGATCGCCAGGAACACTGCTGCTGATGTGAATGTAATTGCCCTTATTGGTGAGCGAGGACGTGAAGTTAGAAATTTTGTTGAGATGGAGCTTGGCCCTGAGGCTTTGGAGCGCTCAGTTGTTGTAGTAGCGACCTCTGATGAGCCTCCAATGCTACGCCTAAGGGGAGCCTTCCTAGCACACGCTATTGCTGAATATTTCAGGGATCAGGGTAATGATGTCAACCTATTGATGGACTCTGTAACCAGGTTCGCCTTGGCCCAAAGAGAGGTCGGATTAGCCTCAGGGGAGCCAACAGCAACCAGGGGATATCCCCCATCAGTTTTCTCTATTCTTCCCAAACTCCTTGAGAGGGCGGGCACGCGGGAACAGGGGGGAAGCATTACTGGGTTTTATGCCATCCTAGTTGAGGCTGATGATATGAATGAACCTATTTCTGATGCTGTCAGGGGAATTCTGGATGGACATATCGTTCTGGATCGAAATCTTGCGCATAAAGGGCATTACCCAGCTATTGATGTTCTTTCCTCCATTTCGAGATGCATGAAAGATGTTGTGGAACCTACTCATCTAAGAGCCTCCAATCAATTTAGAGAGTTCCTAGCCGCATATAGGGATGCTGAAGATCTCATAAATCTTGGGGCCTATGCCAAGGGATCAAATCCTCAGGTTGATAGGGCTATCGATATGATGGATGAGATGAACAGCTTTCTGAGGCAAGAGATATTTGAAAAAGACACCTATGAAAACATTACAAGTCGACTCAAGGCTCTGTTTACAAAAGATAAAATTGACATCTCCCAAAAGGAACCAAGAACCCCGATCCCATATTTTACGCATACGACAAGGCGATAAATAAGATAGACTATCAACAAAAATATAATGCTCACAGATTAAAAACGCTTATTTTTATTTTGATATCTTAAAAAATATATGTTAAATGAAAAGATTTGAGTTTAAACTCCAAAGGCTTTTAGACTTACGAATTGCTGAAGAGAAAGAAATTCAGAGAAAACTAGCAGAACTTATAAGCAGTCAAAATGCCGAGAGATTGAGACAAGAGGAATATAGACAAAGGGTATCTTCTGAAAGAATAAAATTTAGTGATAAACTCAAGAATGAAGTGTATACCTATAATGATATTATGAATTTTCAAAGATTTAAGGATTCTTCTTTTACGATTATCAAATCCTTAAATGAGAGGATAAATAGCTATAATCCTGAGATACAAAGGATAAGGGATCAACTCAATGAGGCATCGAAGAAACGAAAGGTTGTTGAACATCTTAGAGATAAGAGATGGAAGGAGTATCTCATTGATTTAAATAGAGAGATAATAAAGGAAAATGATGATTCCAATCAAAAGCTATATTCAAGAAGAGGGACTGAGGGTGAAATAACAAGGAGGATCTAATATGACAGAGGGAATGAACATTGTATTAAATAGAATAACTGAGATTAGAAAAAAATTTATTTCTATGAGACATAATATTGCCGATAATATCACTAAGTCGCAAAGGTTTGACAATAAGGCAAAAGAAAATTTTCAAATTAAGCAGACAAACAATGATACTTCTATCCCTGAAATCAAGAAGACAGCGAATGAAATTGCTAGAATAAATAGGGTTCCCCCATCCCTTGTCAACGCTGTTATCGAAGCTGAGTCTGGTTACAGACCCAACGCTGTCTCAAATAAAGGGGCACTTGGACTAATGCAACTCATGCCTAGTGTTATTAAGAATATTGGAATATCAAACCCCTTTGACATCCAAGAAAATATAAAGGGTGGAGTAACTATCCTAAAAGGACTTTTAGAAAAATATGATGGGGATTACAAGAAAGCCCTTGCAGCCTACAATGCTGGAGAAAAAGCTGTTGATGACAATAATGGTATTCCGCCATATAAGGAGACTAAGGAGTATATACAAAAGGTAATAAATGCCTATTTGAAAAATGCACAATGAAATACTGTCAATAATTGCTAAATCAGGACTAATGAAGCGATAAAGTTGTAAATAATATGCATTAAATGCAGGGCATAGTCAATTAGATAAGGGATAGGGATAAAGAGATGAATAATGTATCCGAAAGAGCGAAGATATTCTATCTACTAATGATTATAATATTTGTATTTATGGCTGGATTTTTCTGGCTTGATTATATAGGGCTAATAAACTTAAATAAAGAGCTACAACAATATTACAAAAGAGAGATACCACTTGTAATAGATTCTGATGATGACGAACCATCACTTATAGAGCGTGAGGAATTCAATAAAGAGAAAAAGAAATTATTGGAAAGGATTGATGAGTTGGATAAGCGGGAGGCGGAAATATTAGAGAAAGAAAAGAAAATAGCAAAAGAGAGAGAAGAGCTTGAAGAGATTAGGAATGGTTTAGATATTGAGAAGAAAAGACAGGAAGAGGCCAAGAAGAGATATTCCGGATATAGCAAGAATGTAATTGACCTTGCGCAAAAGATTGCGAGCATGAGACCGGATGAAGCTGTCCAAATAATGATAAAATGGGAAGAACCTCTATTAATTGATGTGCTGCGACAGATGGATATTAATGCTGAGGAGGCTGGGCAGATCAGCATTACATCTTATCTGATTTCACTCATGCCGCGGGAAAAAGCCAGCCAGATTATGTACTTGATGACTCAAATTTAGTAGCAAAGCATGTTCTATTCACTTTATCCCCATCAAAAGATGAGATAATCCCTTAATTAGTTGCTAGTATTTAATCCCGCGGTTTGGTGTTACCTATGTGTACGCTTTATTGATATTAGACAACGAATGGATATCACTCAAATCATAGCATTTGAGCAATCAGGTAATTCCTGAGATATACTCGCTCTTATGGCCTCCAGTATAAACCTCCGCTAGCGCTAATTACTTCTCCGGTTAAATAACTTGAATCCTCAGAAACCAGGAATGCTACGATGCTTGCCATCTCTTCAGGTTTTGCTCCCCGTCCTAAGACACTCATCTTTGCCATTGCATCGAGCATTTCAGGGGAATATATCCTCTCAAGAAATGGATTGGGGACAAAGCCCGGGGCAAGACAATTTGCTCGTACACCATGCTGAGCATACTCTGCAGCCGTAACCCTAGTAAAAGCCATAATACCTGCCTTAGCTGAACAGTATGAGCATTCGCCCACTGGAGAACCGACATAACCATCAACAGAGGCGATATTAACGATATTTCCGCCCTTTTGGCTAATCATAGTTGGGAGTACAGATTTTGTGCATAAGAATGTCCCCTTTAGGCAAACATTTATAACTAAATCCCAATTCTCCTCTGTGGTCTCTACAATCGGGGCAAGCACTTCCCTACCCGCATTATTTACCAAAATATCAATTCTCCCAAAAGCTTCTAATGTCTCTTTAGTCATATTTTCTACCTGATCGCTTTTAGACACATCACAAATAACGCCTATTGCCTTATGCCCATCTGACTTAAGAGACTCAGTAACCTCCTTTGTCCTCCTTTCATGTGTATCGACAACTACAATGTTAGCGCCATCCTGTGCCAATCTTCGGACAATCGCTTGGCCGATACCCGCCCCAGCCGATGCTGTTACAATTGCCACCTTTCCATCTAATCCCATTGTTACTACCTCCCTTAATTTTTAGAAAATTCTCCTGTAAAATGCTGAAGATAAGACCATTGACATCAACGCTGCTTAAGCTATATTCAAATTATCCCAATGATATTCTGAGCATTTAATAACAGAGTTCAACTAATAACTCACTCAAAATCCGCTGCTGGAATGCAGACTCTTTTCTTAGCCTCAAGGTCCTTACCAACTCAAGACTTATTTTAGTTCTGATAATCAATAATTATCATTTATGTGAATGTCAAGAATAATGATAAAATATTAATAAAAATATATACCTATTCAAAAATCTGAAGTAGGTTATGCTATCCCCCAACCAATAGTAAGGCTCATCGCAACCTTGGTGTATTTACAATAGGTATGTAATATGACAGAGTTCACTTTTTTAGTTGATTTTTTTTGAACTGCAATCAATCATAGTCCCATCTTGCTAATATAGATATTTTGAGAGGATGTATGTATATTTTAAGGAGGATCTAATGATTGATTTTGAAATAGCACCACTGACAAAAGAAATCATTAAAATGGAGCGTGATTTTGCCCAGAAAGAGATTAGGCCCCATGATCGCTATTATGATGAATATGAACATGAACACGATGATGTTAAAGAAGAAATAATCGAAAAGATCAGACAAAACGCCGCGGTAATCCAAGCAAAGATGCAATCTGGTGAAAAACCTGCTGAAGGCGGTGGAATAACAATGGCAATGATGAGTGAAGCACGCGCATGGGGGAGTGCTTATATTGGTAGGGAGGCTTCTCGCATGGGACTTGGGAATGCCGCCATTAATGCTGTAGCCACACCTGAACAGAGGGAACGCTTTGGAAATATGTTTGCCGCTATGGCTATTACCGAGCCTGGGTGTGGTTCAGACTCCGCTGCCATCACAACAACTGCAAAACTTGATACAGAAACTAATGAATGGATTATCAATGGAGAAAAAATTTTTGTTACATCAGGACATCACTGCGATGCTGTGGTTGTCTGGGCAACACTTGACCGCAATCAAGGCAGACCAGCTATAAAGAGCTTTGTGGTAGAAAAATTCAGGAAAGGGATGAACATTGTAAAACGCGAAAAAAAACTCGGTATCCGAGTCTCAGATACCATGGCCATTGTGTTTGAGGATTGTCGAATACCCTATGATAATATCCTGGGTAGTCCTGAGATCAAACAAAAGGGTGGATTTAAGGGTGTAATGAAAACCTTTGATATGACACGTCCGGTTGTTGGCGCTATGGCTCTTGGTGTGGCTCAAGCAGCACTGGAATTCACAGAAGAGAAGTTAAGGGAGGAGGGATTTACCTTCCCCTATGATCGCAACCTGTATGAATTAAACGCGGTTCAAAAGACAGTCCTAGACATGGAGGCTAATCTCGAGGCAGCCCGTCTTCTTGTATGGAAATCTGCTGCCATGCTCGACAAGGGAGAGAGGAATAGCCTTGAGGCTTCCTGTGCCAAAGCCAAAGCAGGGCGGTCAGCAACACTTGTAACCCAAAAGTGTGTGGAACTTTTAGGGCCACTGGGCTATTCCCGAGAATGGTTGGTAGAAAAATGGATGAGAGATTCAAAGATAACTGATCTCTTCGAGGGAACAGGACAGATTCAGATGCTGGTTATCGCCCGCAACATACTTGGATTTTCCCGTAATCAACTAAAATAATTCATTCATGCTTCAGAATATCCAGATTTACATATTTTAAATAATTATGTACATTATTATTTTTACTTCTATTATAATGTCTTATTCATTGCATATAAAAAGTCTGGGAATGGATTGTTGAAGATTATACATTTCGAAGCACTGCATGGATTACTACTAATTGTATTGACATTTTACAAATTATGGTTCCATTTCCTTCTTTCATGAAAATCTAAAAAGTCAACTACTACCATTGGATTAACTGTTCCTCTGAAAGGTATAATCCCTTAAATATGCATTAGATCAAAAAGTTGAGCAACAAATGAATGAAACCATCACTATGAGTGGTGGTTTTCAAGACTTAAATCAATAATACTAATTTCTTCACCTAAAAGTGAGGTTTTTCCTATCAGTTTGAAATAATAATTATAGAGCATATTCCGATAAAGTGCTTTAGGTAAAATAGAAATATAGATCCATTGATTCCAATAGAGGAGTAATAATGAAAGTAAGCAAGATAGTAGTAACAGTGGAAGAAGCAACAGATATAATTCTTAACTCAATAATACAACTTAAGGGGGAGAGGGTTTCAATCCTTGATGCTACTAAAAGAGTATTATTTGAGGATATTATATCAAGTATTAATATCCCGCTACTTGACAATTCCGCTATGGATGGATATGCGATAATAGCAGCTGATACAATTGGCTCTAATCGGGAAAGACCGGTTAAGTTGCCTGTGCTTGGAGAAGTACAGGCAGGAGGGGATCATCAAGGTATAAGGATTTCCAGTGGTTCCGTAATTAGAATTATGACAGGGGCTCCTATACCGAAGAGCGCTGATGCTGTGGTGCAATTTGAGGACACCTGTGAAGAGGATGGCATAGTAAGTATCTATAGAGAGGTTAAAAAGGGCGAAAACATAAGGCTTGCTGGCGAAGATATCAGAAAGGGTGGTCTCATCCTTCAAAGCGGCCACCTATTGAGATCAGCTGATATCGGTATATTGGCCTCCCTGAATTATCAAGAGGTAATGCTATATAGAAGACCTGAGGTTGCTATCATCTCAACTGGTGATGAAATTGTAGACATCGGAGAAGTGCTTCATCCTGGGCAGATAAGAAACAGCAACTCATATACATTATATTCAGAGATTAAAAGATATAACACAATCCCACATTACTTGGGAATTGCACGGGATGATATAGATGAAACAAAGGAAAAATTAAACCAGGCCTTTAAATATGATGTAATAATAACCACCGGTGGGGTTTCGATGGGGAGATACGACTTTGTAAAGGATGTGATGATTGATCTTGGAGTGGATATTAAATTTGAATCAATCAGGATGAAGCCAGGGAAGCCCTGCATCTTCGGAATAAAGGGTCATAAACTCTTCTTTGGTCTACCAGGTAACCCCGTCTCCACTATGATCTCCTTTTACCAGTTTGTTAGACCCGCTATTTTGAAGCTGATGGGGGCTGAAAGGATAAATATACCCACTGTCAATGCAATCCTTGAAGAGGGTATTAGGAAAAAGCCGGATAGAGTAAATTTTATCAGGGGTCATTTTACTATAAATGACGGAGAATTGTATGTAAAGACAACAGGTTCTCAAGGATCAGGCATACTAAGTTCAATGAGTAGGGCAAATTGCATCATCCTCCTCCCAATCGGCATTGAAGGGGTTCATGCTGGAGAAAGGGTATCTATTCAGCTCATTCATCACGAGGAGATAGAATGAATCACAAAAAAGGTATTCTACTCTATTCCGGAGGATTGGACAGCCTTCTGGCAGCGAGGATACTTATGGAACAAAATATTCTACTCACTGGAATACACTTTGTCTCTCCCTTTACCCCAAAGACCAGCAACCTGGAAGAGAGCTATCCTTCTCTATTAGCTAAGAGTATTGGATTACCTCTGAGGTTCTATCATTGTAATAGTGAGTATATGGAAATAGTTAAAGATCCTCCCCATGGTCATGGGAAAAATATGAATCCCTGTATCGATTGTAAAATATATTTTCTAAAAAAGGCTAAAGATATGATGAAGGAGACAAATGCCTTCTTTGTAGCCACAGGGGAGGTGGTTGGTCAAAGGCCAATGTCGCAGATGAAACACATGCTGAATCATATTGAGAAGGAGAGTGGTCTTAGAGGATATCTATTGAGGCCACTCTCTGCAAGGCTCTTAAGACCAACAATACCTGAGATGGAGGGAATGATAGACAGAAATAAGCTTTTATCAATCAATGGGCGCTCCAGGAGGTATCAGATGGAATTAGCGGACAAATATAATATATCTGATTACTCCTCTCCATCTGGAGGATGTCTCTTAACTGATATGAATATATCTAGAAGATTAAAAGACCTCTTCAATTATTGTACAGATTATACTATGACCGATGTATACCTACTAACAGTAGGCCGGCATTACAGACTGCATGCATCCGCGAAATTAATTGTCTCAAGAAACGAAAGAGAGAACTTTGCACTTGAACAATATATGAATGAAGCAGATTATTTTGTTGCACCGGAGTTTAAGGGGCCCTTAATGTTTGTTAAGGGAAGATTATCTAGCGATGATTTGGCTTCCTTGGGATGCATAGCCAGGAGATATGGCAGATCCCCAGAAAATACTTGGGGGATAAAGATATTTCAAAAAAACTCTAATCCATCTACAATCTATGCAACAGGTAGTATAGAAGAGATATTACTAAAAAAAATGAGAATCTGAATGAAACATTATACTGTCGCTATCAGTTTTTATATATTATCATCAGAAGGCTACTTTTAAGCGTTATAAATTTAGTGTAAATATTTCTTGACACTACCCTCTCTATAATCAATAGAGAATAATAGTAAAAAATAGGGTTAAAATTATATTCATTATATCTATAGGGATTAAACGTATTATTAATCTTGATCAATTAACGGTTTTACTTTTATTTGATAGGATTTTATCATGAGAAGTATATATCTAATTATATTATTATTCTTTTTGTTAATACAGCATGTATATCCTGAAGGGCTGATGGGATTGGAAGCATTTGGTATGAAAACCAATAATGTATCTGAGAATCTTTCTGAATCAATTGCAAATAACATTAAGACGAAATTGATATGCACTGGGAGATATAGGGCTATTGAAAAATCTCAAATTGAGTTGATCCTTAATGAAGGTACATTTTATCCGACAAGATGTCTTGATATCCAATATAATCTAAATATTGGGAAGCAGCTATACGCAAAGATGATTCAGTTTGAGAATGTAGAAAAAGATGGCAGGATTTTAATTATTACTAACAGTATATATGATAATAGAGAATCAAATGATTATAGCTTGAATGAAGGATCGTTATTAGAAGATATGATCGAAGAGGATATTGATTCAATTGCTTGCGAACTGATTGCACAATTAGATGGGGTCAAGAATAATGATTCTTCAAATAAGGGAATGCTAACTGTAAAAGATGTTGAATTAGACAATGTATTGGGCGCATTTATAGAGTCTGCTATTCCTGGTCTTACACAAATGCTACATGGAGATTATTTTAGCAAGTTGGAAGGGACGCTATTTATGCTCGGTACCCTTCCATTCACTTACTTTACTTATATAAATTATTTCGCGATAACCAAAGATGAGATAAATGAATATTCAACCCTGATTCCTGATAAATCAAAAGGTCCTTCCCATAATGAAGTTGGTATAGATTGACACACCTTTTTATAGTAAAGTCTTCCATATTACAGCAACCAACTGAATGACTTTTTCAAGAAATCATTTGCTTCCTCTCTTATCCAAATACCATGGGAAATAATGATTTTTTCCAATCTTCCTTGAATATGCATTAAATTATTATCCTATGCATAAATACAAAATTGATCTTATTTCAGATAACTTATAGATACAGTGAATACTCTACCATCTCATCATCCCTACAGGATAATTACACGTACACTCAGGGGGGTATGATATGATAAATTTCAAATCTTATGTTAACCGGTCAGGGCATCTATCCAGGTTCAATATCCTTTATGGGCAAACCTGCGAAGGCTTGTGCAATGGACATCCACTGTGCAGCAACATCTCCATTGGTTACAATAGCGGTTTTGCTGACAGGTCGCCGTTGAGTCACAACCAAACAGAAATCCTCCACAGGTCCTTGAACTGTATTCTTACTATCCTCCGGCCCCCATGTCCATAGCTCGTTATCTGGACTCTTAAGCTCAACACGAACCGATGCATCTGGGACTTCAAGACCATTATTCGAGAAACTAAATCCAAATGTACGCACACCTATATGAGCTACATGATACAACCGATTGGTCTGTTCACGCTTTATTCCTAAGGCATCAACAACATCCTGTCCATGTGCCCAGGTCTCCATAATACGCGCTGTTGCAAAGGTTTTGGCACTCATGGGTGGTCCATACCATGGAATTCGCGATTTGGGTTCCAGGGGTCTAAGGGCTGCGAGAAGGCTTCTACGCTCCTCCCTCCACCACTCCAGAAGCTTTTCTATGGTCATATTCCTACCAATACCTCGAGGCTTCTTATCAAAGGCCTTTGGATCTCTCATTATCTCTTCAATATGTTTATTAAATCCCTCAGGATCTGTAGCAGCCAGCCTTGCTGTGCTGTCAAAAAAGGCTAAATGGCTGATCTCATCTCTAACAGTCCATTCCAAAAATGGTGTAAGGGTGTGCCAGCCCGCATCATCAAGATCTTTGACAATGTCATCTAGCGAATTATACTCATTCGATAAATCATTACATATCTCTTCCATCAATACCTCCGCGTAATTATATCAATCCTCCTGAAGCTCTTTAAGATCCTTATATAGCTCAAGCGCCTCAGGATTTTTTAGTGCATCCCTGTTTAACACCTCTTCCCCATGAATAACATTCCTCACAGCCATTTCAACCTTCTTCAGGTTTATAGTGTAAGGAATATCATCTATCTTAATTATCTTCGCTGGTACATGGCGAGGAGTTGTGTTCTGCCGAATAGTTTTTTTTATTTTATTCTTTAATTCATCAGTAAGGCCAATCCCTTCTTCAAGCATTACAAAAAGGATTACTCTAAGATCATCCTTCCAATTCTGACCTATAACGAGACTATCGGTTACCTCATCAAAGTTTTCGACCTGCCTGTATATCTCAGCAGTGCCTATCCGCACACCACCAGGATTGAGGGTTGCATCTGACCTACCATAAATAATAACGCCATTATGCTCGGTTATCTCAATAAAATCGCCATGTCTCCAGACATTGGGGTAGACGTCAAAATAGGCCTTATGATACTTCTCGCCATTCTGATCATTCCAGAAATAAGTCGGCATCGATGGGAAGGGAGCTGTGCAAACTAGTTCCCCTTTCTCTTGAGTAACAGGCTTACCCATATCATTGAATGCCTCAACCTTCATTGCAAGAGTTCTGCATTGCAGTTCTCCGGAATAGACAGGTCCCATAGGATTACCAGCAGCGAAGCAACCATTAAGGTCTGTTCCTCCAGATATGGAGGAGAGGCAGATATCGCTTTTAATATGATTGTAGACATATTCAAAGCCATCTGATGTCAGTGGAGATCCTGTTGATAGCAGCGCCTTGAGAGCGCTGAGATCATACTCACTACAGGGCTGGATACTCTCCTTGCTTAAAGCTGATATATATTTTGCGCTTGTCCCGAATATTGTCATCTTCTCATCCTGCGCAAGCTGAAATAGAACACCAGGATTTGGATAGAATGGAGATCCATCAAAGAGGATTATTAAAGCCCCTATAGAAAGGCTGCTCACTAGCCAATTCCACATCATCCAACCGCACGTAGTAAAATAGAATATTCGATCTTCTCGCTTGAGATCAGTATGCAGCATCAGTTCCTTCATATGATGTATTAGAATGCCGCCACCGCCCTGTACCATGCACTTGGGAAGTCCGGTTGTGCCAGAAGAATACATTATATACAATGGATGTTCAAAGGGCAACTGTTCAAACGTGACATCAAGGCCATTCTCTTTAGAAATAAAATCTCTGTAATGCACTGCGCTTGGAATGCTGCTGATGTCGGATTCACTATCAGTATATGGAACGACTACCACCCTTTCGATTGAAGGTAAATCCTTTATGATACTCGCTATTTTATCTATTGAATCAAATTTCTTGCCATTATAATGATAACCATTGGCTGTAAATATTAACTTTGGCTCTATCTGCCCAAAACGATCAAGCACACCCCTGATCCCGAAATCTGGCGAACAGGAGGACCAGAGCGCTCCGATGCTGGCCGCTGCCAACATAGCTATAATAGTCTCAGGCATGTTTGGCATAAAGCCTACTACCCTATCACCTGTAACAATTCCCATCTCCCTCATCGATTTTGCCAACCTGGCAACCCTATCATACAACTCCTTATAGGTTATCCTGATAGGTTCATCTGCCTCTCCCTTAAATATCAGGGCAATGTGGTCATCCCGATATCGCAACAGGTTTTCTGCAAAATTCAATTTTGAGCCAACAAACCACCTGGCTCCGGGCATCTTATGCCCATCTATCAAAACATCATCATAGGTTTTTGAATGAATTATATCTAAAAAATCCCAAAGCGATCTCCAGAAACATGTAATATTGTTGATTGACCATTGGTATAAATCTTCATATTCCACAAAACTCTTATCATATCTCTTATTAATATAATTCAAAAATTTAAACATATTCGTACCCTTTATTCTATCCTCAGAGGGCTGCCAAATCGGTTCTCCCATTTTGTGAACTCCTTTAATATATTTCAATACCGGAAATAAAATCGTTAGATTATCAAATCAGTTGAACTGTAAAAGTCAAGAAATAACAGTATCTGAGTAAATAATTTTTATAATACCCTTTCAAAGGTATTGCATACTCGCTATTGGAAGGGAATGATGTCATCAATATAACATTTAATCGCATTACATTGTTATGCATGCAATGCGAAATGAAGATACAATTTACACCATCTTTTAAATTGTGAGGCATTATTTTTCTAAATCTTTAATATTCATTGAGATATATATTACTCATGAATTTAATCTATTCCTGAGAAAAATTGTTGATATTGGGCAAAAAAATAATATCTGATATGAGTATAATAATAACTTATTGAATTTTGATGGATTAAATATAGGCAATCATTCATGATTGATCTCAAAAAAATTGTGTCTTTGTTTTTTATAAATCTATTTTAATGTTTATAATTTTAATGCAAGGTGTATAATTTATTCTATTAATTATGCTAAAGTTTTAAACCCTTGGAGGAATATGTATGTTTTATCAAAATAAGTGTACATTTTGTGGTGAGTGTTTTGACAAATGTCAATATGTTACATTTGATATTGATAAATCTATTGAGCAAATGAGAGAGATAGTAAATGGAAATGTGGCTGAAATCGTAACAGAATGCATAACATGTGGGGCATGTAATCATTACTGTCCAGAAGATGCAAATCCTTTTGATCTCATCAATGAAATCCAGGAGAGAACCAACTGCTTAGAAATACCGGAAGAATCATTACTAATGATGGGATCTGCATCCCAAATGCCAAGCGAGATCATTAAGGGAGAACCGAATAAACCATTGATATCACTTTGTGCAGTTGGCGACATTATCCCTGGGCTATTTGACGGGGCTATTTTTGAAGGAATGAACTTTGTCAAGGGTGGTGATTACTTCTGTCGAATTGGATTCAATCATTTAGGAATAGAGAGTCCGGTAAGGGATGGCGCTTCCCGTTTTATTGAGAATCTATCTTCCCTCGGACATGATGAGATAATCTTCTTTCATGATGATTGTTATGCCTTGCTAAATTACAAGGCAAAGGAATATGGAATTGATATACCCTTTAAATTTGTTCACATTATCGAGTTTCTTCGGGATTATGTTAAATCTAATTTTGAGAAAATAAATCCAATAAATATGAAGATCGCTTATCAACAACCATGCGCTTCATGGTGTTCAATGGAAAAGGATACAATCCTGGATGATTTCTTTTCATTGGTAGGAGCGACACGCCTACCACGGAAGTATGATAAAGAACTCGGTTCCTGTTGTGGATCACCATATATGCCTAGAGATAGAGAAAAGGGAAGGGCTGTTAGGAATAGAAACATAAAAGATGCAAAAGAATATGGTGCAGAATCTATTGTATATCTATGCCCGATCTGTTATATGAGCATGAAGAAGGGGGCTTCAGAAAATAATATGCGCTCTCTTCACCTTATCCACCTTGCTAAAATAGCTATTGGAGAAGAGATTCCAATTTAAGTTGTATACTATACCTTGTCTAATAAAATCAAAATCATGCATATAGTAAATCTTTCAGTGGATTAGGTATTTACTCCTTAATAGATTTAGATTGTTTATAGGGTTAATATTGATAGAGATATTATAATGAATCATATTAAGAAAGCAACAATTAAGGATTTTACCACTGTCAAGGAGTTGAATACTCATTTAAAAATCGATATTAAGAATTTTTATTGGAATTCAGATCATTATATTAAATCTGCTATTAATGAACAGAGATGTTATGTTATAAAAGTAAAGAGTGTGATCAAGGGCGCAGTTGTTTTAGAAGATGGAAAATCTGAAAACAATAGTAAGCGATGTTTGAAGATTGGTACAATAGTCGTAGCTCCCAAATTCAGAAGAGAGGGATTGGGTACTAGGCTCGTTGAGTTTGTTAAAAGGATTGCCTATAAAGATAATAAAAGATTAAGGGTTGAGTCCTTTTATGAATATGGAAGACTTCACTTCTATAAAGAACTTGGTTTTAAAGAAGACATTCCAGGTATGTATGAGGGGAAGCCTTATTACGTCCTATTCTTTAATCCGAGAAACATCCCTGATTTCCCAGAAATGAAAAGGATTGGTATTGAGGATAGACTGGAATACATTTCATACCTGCAGACACTACCTGTTGTTCCAAGCGATGTTACTTTTGAAAATATATTTGTTTTTGACAGCCCATCAAGACAGATCTATCTCAGTTTAATGAATGACAATGTAGTTGTCTTTACTAAAAGTGATGAAGACTATAGTATATATCCAATAATTGGGGTGAATAAAATATCGGAAACAGTATTGGAGTGCCTTGATTGGTTGCATGATAAGACAAATAACGGCAGGTTTACCTGTGTCCCATGCAATATAGCAGATGACATTGAATCACGGATCAAGGACAAATTAAATTTTATCAAAGATAGAGATAATTATGATTATTTGTATGATCCAAAGACTCTCATTTATTTCAATTCCCCAGGGCTTCAAAAGCAGAGACAAAATCTAAAAAAATTTTTGGGAAAAAATCCTGAGTTAAAAATCATTAATCCATCAATGATCAAGGAGGTTCTTAGCTTTCAGAATCATTGGATGATAAATTACTTGGCAAGAATGAAGAGAGATTCACTCCTTTCTGATGTCATTATTAGAGAAAACGAGGCAATCAGAAAAGCTCTGACACACTTTATTCCACTAGATGTAAATATCGGAGGGATTTATTTGGATGGGGTGTTACAGGGCTTTACAATAGTTGAGATATTTAAAAGAACTGCCTATGTCCATTTTGAAAAAGCATCCAGGAAAAGGGGGGCCTATCAAGCCCTGATACATCTATTTGGTCAAGCAGTGCTGCAGGAATATGTCGATTGTATAAACAGAGAGCAGGATTTGGGCATTCCAGGATTAAGGGCAATGAAAAAAAAATACAATCCAATCAATTATATAGAAAAATGCGATATAACCCTTCGATAATGGGCTGCATGGATCTCAATTTTAATGTAAGGATTCAAACAATCCTGCTATAGGAAGTAGGATATCGGAGTGTCAGTTATTATCTTTACTATTACAATTTTACATTAACAAATCTTTCTTAATTTATACGAGGAATGCAACTGAGGAATATTCTATTTCTTTATGGTGTCGATTAATTTTATTCTCCATATGGACAATTCAGGCACCTTCATCTTTGAACCATCGTTGAATTTAATTCTCCAATATCTTTTTTTATAACCTTGGTAATCTCTAGCAGTGAAAATTTTCTCAAGCTGAACCTTGACTACATTTTGATCAATATATTCAATCTGCAATGGTTTGCCAATGAGAAATTGTTCTAATGACATCTCACTACCCAACATATGCCAATTTCTCCAATCCTTTTGAATATATATATAATCATATCCTGGATGCTTATCAAAATTACCTTTTTTCCCTTTTGAGGTATAAGCCGGGGCTCTTTTGCGGACCTTCCTCTTTGAAGCATATTTTGATCTGTTATATTTCTTTTTCCTCTTCGAGTATTTTCTTTTTGTTGCCTTTTTATTTCTCTTTGACACAGTTGCTTTGACTAGCCCATACCATTTGCCTTTCTTCCATTTACCTGTGCGTGTTTTGCCGCTAGCGTAGGTATATGTCCCTTGACCATCCATCTTATCATCTTCCCATTCCCCAGAATATTTTTGCCCCTTCTTCTTCCCTTTAGTCCAGGACATTATACCATATCCATTCTTCTTCCCATCAATCCAATCGCCAGCGTATCTTCTGCCATCTGCATAGGTATATCTACCAAGACCGTTCATCTTGTCATCCATCCATTCGCCTTGATATTTCTCACCCTTTCTAATCCCAGAGGCCCATGACATGGTACCATGTCCATGCCTCATCCCTTCTTCCCATTGACCAGAATAGGTATTTCCATCTGCATAGGTGTAGGTGCCCTCTCCATCCATTTTACCATCCTTCCATTGACCTATATATTTCTCACCCTTTCTAGCCCCTGTAGCCCAGGTCATGGTTCCAACACCATCTCGCTTGCCATCCTTCCAATTACCAGTATAGGTACTTCCATCCGCATAGGTGTAGGTGCCCTCCCCATCCATCTTGCCATCCTTCCATTGGCCTGCATACTTCTCACCCTTCCGAGCCCCTGTAGCCCAACTCATGGTTCCAACACCATCTCGCTTGCCATCCTTCCAATTACCAGTATAGGTACTTCCATCCGCATAGGTGTAGGTGCCCTCCCCATCCATCTTGCCATCCTTCCATTGGCCTGCATACTT
>JAXHTS010000005.1:46120-47558 GCA_034190085.1 Spirochaetota bacterium | reverse complement strand
ATTGCACTTAGTAATAACTGGTTGAAAGAACAGGGTTTGATATCTCTGAGAGATATCTGGATTTCACTTCGCTACGGTTAACGAAACGCCCAGTGCGGACCCGCTTGCTTGGGTGTTGTGGGAGCTGGGGGTTAGAAACCCCTGGCTACCCGATTATGTCTGATTCATCGGCTAAAAGCATTCCAATAAATTCGCTTTTAACTGAATTCAAATTATCAATCCTTGCCTTATCCCAATGATCACTTAGTTCTTCTCTGTAATGAATTGATCGATCATTGATGGAAATAAAGAATTCATCTATTCGTAGTAGTTGGCCCCAATAGACTGGAAACGGAGTGCTAGTTATTGGCTCGAAAGATAATTTTGAAAGTTTGATTTTTATTTGAGCATTGATCGAATCACTTTTAACAATAGATTTGATACATGACTTTGGTTCAGTAGATAAATCTATTTCGATGTTTGGTGTTTTATCCTCAATAATACTCTTTAACCAATTCCGTTGAGAGTAAGCTAAATAGGCTGAGGGGGGTTGGTCAAATATCAATAGTATATACCTGGCATTTTCCCTGTGCTTCCCTTGAAGTTCTTCTGGGAAAAGACAAAGCCTCAATATGTCTTTAATAATTCTACCATTGTTTTGTGTTTTTGCTGGGCTTGTCTTTTTTCCGCCAAAAAAGCTTTTTGCCTCAATCCAATTGTTTTTTTTTAATCCGTATTGTTCTAAATGGCTAACAGCAGGAACAGTACCTTCAGAATCAAAAAATAAATCTACTCGATAAATCGTACCTTTGCGACGCTGCCCTGGATATGGTTTTTCAACAGCAACATGATTATATGCAAAAGGTACCGATCTGCAAGCAAGCTCCATTTGAATCCCTGTTACCATATAATTGACAATCAGTGCTTCGACATTACCTTTTTGCTCATAACTGGATAGTAATAATTCCGGAAGCTTCAGAAATGCATTTTCAATAAGCATTGTTTTGATTATTTGAGTTTAGAGACATAACTAGTTAATATATAGTTTCTATATAACTACCAATATAAATTACCAACAAGTCAAATTAAAAAAAATATTGAAATTATAGAACTGGTTAACATTCAAAATATAATGATATACAGAAACAGGATACCCCCCAGGCTGCCCAATTCGTCGTTTCTATTATTTTTGGCGAGCGCTTTATTACTTATATCAGCAATTTTCATAATATCAAAGTGTTTTTTAACTTCCTTGATATTATTTTACGCACAGAGTTGATTAGCATTTAAATCTATAATCTAAAGTACGAAGGTTTCTAACCAGGATAAGAAGCATTATTTCCCAGGTCTCATGAGTTATCCCCTAGGTCGGGAAGGATATCCCCTAGGTCGGGAAGGATATCCCCTAGGTCGGGAAGGATATCCCCTAGGTCGGGAAGGTTATCCCCTAGGTCGGGAA
>JAXHTS010000005.1:0-46020 GCA_034190085.1 Spirochaetota bacterium | reverse complement strand
GGATATCCCCTAGGTCGGGAAGGATATCCCCTAGGTCGGGAAGGATATCCCCTAGGTCGGGAAGGATATCCCCTAGGTCGGGAAGGATATCCCCTAGGTCGGGAAGGATATCCCCTAGGTCGGGAAGGATATCCCCTAGGTCAGGAAGGATATTACCTAGGTCAGGAAGAATATTACCTAGGTCAGGAAGGATATTACCTAGGTCAGAATGAATATTACCTAGGTAAGAATGATTATTATCAGAGTCAGAAGAATAATTTAATAAGAATTGCCCTGTTTTTCCTTATTTTTTTTGATGATCCCTTTGCGATCTCATCATCATGGGGCAATTATTTATTTCAAACTTTGTTAGCAACTACCCGGGTAAGGTTCATAATACTCCTGGCACAGGGTTTTGGGTAAGTATTTATAGAAAGGCATTATTATTTGGATTAAACAATTGTAATATTACAGCAGAAAATGAAAAGAAAGTTATTATTTTTAACAAGATTAACAAATTGGCTGTCCTGGGCTTGATGGAATTATTATTATCTTAGCAGATCACATTATGCTCAAATTCGTTTATATTTTAAAGCTGCCGGACTTAAAGTTGGTATTCTTGTTAACTTTGCTAAGGAGAGTGCAGATTTTAGAAGAATAGAAATTGATCAAATATCTCCAAATCACTTTAATCCCCACATCTACTTGTTTTACACAAAAAGATGTGGGCAGAAGTCAGATGAATGCAGGGGAATGACATTAGCTGGGTAGTCGCGCGCATCTTAAGAGTCACAGAAACAGAAAGTAAACGCAGCATTGACCAATATTTTAATTGTCCCCGTCTCAAATTCATTGAGTTTTTTCGTTAGGCGAGTTATTATTCAGGTAGAATGATGCAATTAAGTAGGAACATCCTTATGGACAGAATAGCGGATGAATTGGGGACGGATCTGACAATGGGGCAGACTATATAGTGTCTTCGAACTTTTGGCTTTTTCATGCTTTTCCAGCATTTTTATCATTGCATTCAAATCAACATAGAATGATCTACATCATGTGCAGTGGAAGTTGGCAGAATGCCTGCTAGTCACCAGAATTACACTCCTTTTCCTTTATATAAATCATTTTTGTTGATATAATTTTGTACAGGATCAGGTGCCATCCCTGCAATAGATTTATCAGATTTTATTCGTAATCTAATTTCAGTAGAAGAGATGGCCAAAAGTGGCACTTCTATTATTGTAATGAAAGGTTTAAAAATATCCGGAATTTTATTTCCAATCTCTATTTCATCATACCCAGGTCTTGTTGCAGCAATAAAATTACATATTCCAGGATATGTCCTCGCTTTATCCCAGTTAATAATAGCAAGAATCACATCAATGCCGCTAATAAAATAGATTTCCTTATCATCTCCATAATTTTTTTTAAATCTTCTTATGGTATCACCCGTGTAGGTTGGGCATCCACTCTCAATATCTATTTTAGATGATTCGAAATATGGCCTATCCCTTATTGCCAGCTCAACCATGGATAAGCGGTGATGTGAAGAAGACAAATCATTTATTGATTTATGAGGAGGGCAATGAGATATTACAAAGAAAACCATATTCAAATCCATCCTTTCTCTGGCGAATTCAGCCACTTGCAGATGGCCAAAATGGATAGGATCAAAAGAGCCTCCCATAATCCCAAACTTATTATTTCTTGCTTTCATATTTATTAATATTTCTTGAAGTAATTAAATTTTAGCATGTCTAGAACATAATCGTATTATAGAACATTTAACCTGCGATTGATCATTTATGGCCACAAGTGTCTCCTCTCCTATCATTTCAAACCTCTAGGTTTACTAAGGCTTGAGTTTCTGAATCTTCTATAAGGGTGAATAATATTTGACTTTATTGAATATAATACTAATATGTCAATCCAAACTATGTGAATAATGCCTCGCCTGTGATTGTATTAAACATATAAAAATCATTAATTAATATTTCAAGTGTGATCAAGTCATCGTGATAAATTGATATGTAGGCTCGCTATGTATGTCATTTATTTATCCTTAAGGTTGCTACATTTTCATTGCCATTAGATGAATTCCCTGAATAAGGCGGGATTTCATTTGTATTTCACTTTGCATATATTACACTGAAATTTTAGTTAATGTTTATATGAGAAAACATTAGATGAATGTGTTCATTATTAACAATTACGTTTGTGATAAGAATAATATTGGCAGCAATATCCAGCTAAACTATCAAAAGGGAGTAGAATATGGGCACTAAGATTAATTCTAGAGTTTTTCATAAGATAAGCTATGGACTCTATATAATAGCTTCTCAAAAAGGAGAGAAAGTTAACGGGCAAATTTGTAATACTGTTATTCAGGTTACAAGCTCGCCGCCTATGGTCGCTGTTGCAATAAATAAACAGAATTTCACACATGAATGCATCTCTAATAGCGATTCTTTTTCAATTTCTATACTCAGTCAGGATGCCCCATTATCGCTTATTGGAAATTTCGGTTTTAAATGCGGTAGAGACTATGATAAATGTAAGGACATTAACTATCGTAAAGGATCAATGGGAACCCCCATAATAATAGAACATGCATTGGGATATCTTGAATTAAAATTGGTCCAGCGTATGGATGTAGGAACTCACACAATTTTTGTGGGGGAGGTGATTGAAGCGGAATTGATTGAAGATGGCGAACCAATGACCTATTCGTATTATCATCAAATTAAGAGGGGGAAAACGCCGGAATCTGCTCCAACATTTATTAAAGATGAGAAGAAAGATGAAAAGCATAAAGAAAATAATATCAGTTACAGATGTACGGTATGCGGATATGTTTATGAGCCTGGGAAAGGCGATCCTGAGAGTGGTGTTGCCCCAGGAACCTCTTTTGCTGATCTTCCAGCAGATTGGGTATGCCCTATATGCGGGGCAGGCAAGGATAAATTTGAAAAATTATAGATTCTACAGAATTGATACAATCAATTGGAGTGAATTTCAGTAGGGAAGGGGGATAAATAAAACATCCTAATATTTAGGCTTTCCAATCACAAAAATGATCTGTTAGATTAATCTGTTAAAAATAGCCTACGAGTATGTTAGATTATAGATGAATTTTGATAATAGAGGAGGATGCGAATGGTTATGGAAAGGCATAGGGTTAGTGCTGATAGATTGCGCTGGCAGTGTGATCCTGATCAGTTACATTTTACTTGTACAGAGGAATTGCCTTCTTTAGAGGAATTTATTGGGCAAAGTAGGGCTATTGAGGCCATACGATTTGGTTTGGAAATGAATCGATCCGGTTACAATATCTATGTTGCTGGCTTGACAGGGACTGGCAAGACAACAGCGGTTCAGGAGCATATAAAGAGGCTCATAAATGAACGACAGGATAGTGAAGAGTCATATCATCCGGATGATTGGTGTTATGTCTATAACTTTGATGATCCTGATCAACCACAGATATTGAAACTTCCTCAGGGGATGGGTAAAACTTTTTCAAATCAGATGTCAACATTATTGCTGAGGCTTAAGGAGGAGTTGGGGAAGGCATTCTCTAGTGAGGAATATGGAGCGGCGAGGGGCAGGATTGTTGAGGAAGGCCAGAATGAGGAGAGACAAATTTTAGATCAACTAGAGAAGAGTGCCCAATCCGAGGGTTTTCTGTTGCAGATAACACCCACTGGGCCATTGTTGATTCCAATGACTGTTAGTGGAACCATGTCTCGAACCGATTACCTTTCGTTACCCGAAGAGCAGAGAAAGGTTTTGGATGAGAAGCGTGATAATCTAATGAAACAGATGGGAGCGAGTTTTGACAGGTTTAGAGAATCGGAAAAAAACATGCAGGACCGATTGCGAGAATTGGACCGCAATATTGGAGAAAATACAATCCATTCAATATTTCATGAATTGCTGAACGATTTTAGGCATTATTATGGTATGGATCGCTATTTAAAAGGCTTGCAAGCCTATACATTGGAATATTTAGGCATATTCAAACAACAGGAGGCGCCGGCTCAGGCCTACCCTGGTATGCCAAATGCTCCAATTTTTGGTGAAAAGGACCCCTTCCTTCCTTTTAAGATCAATTTGTTCGTGGATAACAGCGAAACAGTAGGCCCGCCTGTGATAGTGGAGAGCAATCCCACCTATATTAACCTTTTTGCAAAGGTTGAAATGCGATTTTCCTTTGGGGGTTACTTGAGTGATCACACAATGATAAAGGCTGGCTCGCTAAGTAGAGCTAATGGCGGTTATTTGCTTCTGAATATTAGGGATGTGCTTATGAGGGTAGGAGTATGGGAAGCCTTAAAGCGAGCCATAAGAATAAAAGAGGTACGGGTTGAAAATCCCTACGAGCAATTTGGTTTCATCGCTCCTGTAGGGATGAGGCCTGAACCGATGCCAGTTAATGTTAAGATAATTCTTATTGGTGATAACTATATTTATCATATGCTGTCTGAATATGATGAAGAGTTTTGGGAATTGTTTCGTGTGAAGGCGGAGTTCGACTCACAGGTTGACCGCTCTCCAGATAATATGCAAGCTTATGCATGTTTTATTGCTAATTGTTGCAAGGAGGAAAAACTTCTCCCTTTTGACTCCTCAGGGGTTGCTAAGATGCTTGAGTATGCAGCTCGGATGGTGGCTGATCAACAAAAGCTTTCCTCAAGATTCGGGCAATTGAAGGAGTTGCTTTTGGAATCTGATTACTGGGCTGTCAAAGCTGGGGTGTCATTGATTTCTGCTGAGCATGTGCAAAGGGCGTTTGATGAAAAGATATTCAGACATAATCTTATCGATGAGAGGATGCGTGAACATATTGATGATGGCACGGTTATGATTGATGTTGAGGGTTTTGAGGTTGGGCATGTAAATGGGCTTAGCGTATATAATATGGGCGATATTATGTTTGGTCGTCCATCAAGGATTTCTGCCAAAACCTTCATGGGGCGTAGCGGTGTGATAAATATTGAACGCGAATCGGAGCTTAGCGGTAGAATACACAATAAGGGTGTTATGATATTGAGCGGATATCTCGGATGGAAATATGCGCAGGAGAAACCTCTCTCCCTTTCGGCAAGCCTTTGTTTTGAGCAGTCCTATCAGGGGATAGAGGGGGATAGCGCTTCCTCTACAGAGCTATATGCAATACTCTCTAGCCTTTCAGGAGTGCCATTGAAGCAGGGGATCGCTGTTACCGGATCAGTGAATCAAACTGGCGAGGTTCAGCCGATCGGTGGGGTCAATTACAAAATTGAGGGATTCTATAAGGTATGCAAGGCAAGAGGGCTTACAGGGGAACAGGGTGTCATGATACCTCACACAAATATACGCAATCTGATGCTGCATGAGGAGATCGTGGATGCTGTATCTAAAGGCATGTTCCATATCTATGCAGTTAAGACCATTGATGAGGGGATTGAAGTTTTAACAGATATTGAGGCTGGGGAGAGAAGGGAGGACAACACCTATCCTGAGGGCAGCATAAATTATTTAGTGAACAAACGGTTAAAAGAGATCGCAGATGGATTAAAATCATATTCATCAGGGGATGAGGAGAAATAGATTACATTTTTTGCAACAATGATCTAATAAATGGAATAATGAAAGCTGAAGAACGTCAGGAGTTACTGATTAAACTGCTGGAGTCGCTCAATCAATCAGGCGAAAAGAATGATACAATTAGAGATATCCTTTTGTTGATAAAAAAATATACGGGATTTCAAGCTGTAGGCATACGTTTAAGGGAGGGAGAAGACTATCCATATTATGAAACATCCGGATTTACAGAGGAATTTGTTGAGGCTGAAAGAAATCTCTGCGTTTATACAGGTGAGGATGAATTAGTACGCGACTTTGATGGATTCCCAGTTCTTGAATGCCTGTGTGGTAATATAATCAGGAATAGAATGGATTATAATATGAAATATATTGCCAAAGGCAGTAGTCTTTGGATAAACGACTCAACCGAGTTTATGGCTTCAATTTCACATAGAGACAGCTTGGCCTATTTCAGGGGTCGCTGCTTTAGCGAGGGATATGAATCTGTAGCTCTGATTCCCCTTTCATCGGATGGAGATATAATTGGACTCCTTCAATTGAATGACAGGCGTAAAAATATGTTTACCTGCGATATGATACAATATTTTGAGGGAATTGGGGCCAGCATCGGGATTGCCATGAATCGGAAGCTCGCTGAGGAGAGTCTTCAAAAGTCGGAGTATGAACACAGAGATCTTTATAATTATGCACCAAACGCATATTTTACAGTTGGAATAGATGGCGTTATTCGCAGATGCAACAAGAAGGCAGGAGAAATCTTGGGTTTTGATGTAATGGATATAACCGGTAAATCTGTTTTTTCGCTATATGCTGACACATTACACGGTAAGGTTAAAGCATCTAATATCTTCGAACGATTTCGGGCAGGTGAGAGGATAACCGATGAAGAGTTGCAGATGCAGAGGTCGGATGGAACCCCGGTGTGGATTAGTCTCACCAATAATCCTGTGATGGATGAGTATGGAAGGGTTGTTGAAAGCCGTTCAATGGTTGTGGATATTACCAATCACAAGGAAGCCAAGGAGGCGTTAGAGAAGAGTGAGGAGAGATATAAACTTGCTCAGCGGGCTGCCAATATAGGCAGTTGGGACTGGGATATCACAACCGGTAATCTTGAGTGGTCCGAGACAATAGAGCCGATGTTTGGTTTTAAGCGCGGAGAGTTCGGATCAACCTATGAGGCATTTTTAGAGTGTGTGCACCCATGTGACAGAGAGAATGTAATTGATTCGGTCAACGCATGTATAGAATTTGATGAAGAGTACTCAATTGAGCATCGCATCATATGGCCGGACGGCACAATTCGCTGGATTTCCGAAAATGGTGATGTTGTGCGTGATAAGGATGGAAACGCAATTCGAATGCTTGGCATAGTTCAAGATATTACAAAGCGAAAGGAGGCGGATGATGTTTTAAAAAAGTATCAAGACATGCTAGATGAGACTGTAAAGGAACGCACTACTGAGCTTAGAAGGGTTAATGAGCAACTTCACAGGGAGATAGCTGAACGCAAGCTGGCTGAAGTGGAGAAGAGTAAGGCTTACGCTGAATTAAATCAAATATTTAATACAATTACTATTGGAGTGGTTTCTATTGATAGAGAATTCAATTATATTAATTTTAATAAAAAATTTATTAAGATGTTTCATCTTGATAGAAATAACATAAGAAAAACAAAATGTTTTGATGTTTGGAATGAAAGCAGATGCAAGACAAGTAATTGTCCAATGGAAAGGGTATTAAATGGCGAAAGGGATGTTGAATATGAAATTAGCAAGTTATTGCCGGATGGTAATGTAATAAAATGTCTTGTTCATTCCGTGCCATATATCTCAAAGGAAGAGGAGATATATGGCATTATTCAATATTATATTGATGTTACAGAAAAGGAGCAGATTCAAAGGGAGGTATTACAGATAAGTGAACAGGAAAGGCATAGAATCGGGAATGATCTGCATGACATCCTGGGACAAAATTTAACTGCCATTGCGTTTTTAGTGGAAGCGCTAAGACAAAAGGTGCCTGAAAAATTATTCATAGATGTTTCGGATAATATAGAGAAGATTGACAGGCTTATTGGAAGCGCGATTGTGCAAACAAGGAAAATTACAAGAATGCTTTGTCCCGTTGAGATGGAGAGAAGGGGTTTAAAGTCAGCCCTTGAAGAGATGGCTGCTTCTACAGAAGAGATATTTAACGTATCATGTAAGTTATTACAGAAGGGTTATTTTATTGTTGATGACATTCAAATAGCAACACATCTATTTTATATTGCTCGAGAAGCAGTGAATAATGCAATAAAGCATGGAAAGCCTAAAAATATTTATATTTATTTATCTTCGGACGAATTATATACCAGTATGATCATTCGGGATGATGGAAAGGGTATCACTGATACAAAAGTAGATTCAGGAATGGGATTAAGAATAATGCGATATAGGGCGAATATAATTGGTGCAGAATTTTATACTGGCAATCACGAGGATGGTGGATATCAGCTTGAGATTCGGTTGAAAAGGTGACATATCCAATAAAGAATTCTTTATACTGTATAGTTCTCAATAAAAAATAATGTCTTTTTATCCCCACATAAATTTTATTTCGGTTTAAACCAATCTATTTTATCTCCTATTTCAAATTGTATATGCTAATGAATTTCTGGTATGATTTTATAATGAATATTGTTAATAATAAATAGTGTTTTCCAGGGATTGACAATAAATGATTAATTTATTATTAATTTATAAAAAAAAGCTGATCAGCAAGTTAATTTGCTGATTAAATTTCATTTTGAGGAGAATAAAATGAACCAAGAATTACCTCAACTTATCGATGAATCGATAAAACTGGAAGAAAATGTGGCCAATCTTTATCTGTATTTATACAAACAATTTCCAGAAGATTCGGATTTTTGGTGGGAAATGCAATTGGAAGAAAAAAAGCATGCTACTCTCATAAGGGATAGCAAAGACCCTCTCTTATCTCAAGATATCTTTCCATCTGAATTATTAAGTTCATCATTGGAAACCCTAATTGGAGTGAACAACAAATTGATTTCACTAATGAATGACTTCAACGAAAATCCCCCTTCAAGAGAAGCGGCATTTAATGCTGCCCTCGAAGTTGAAAGGTCAGCAGGGGAGATTCACTTCAATAATGCTATGGATAAAACATCATCCTCAGGAGTAATGAAAGTCTTTCAAGAATTGACTGATGATGATAAGGATCATGTTAATAGGATTCTATACTATATGAAGGATAAAGGGATAGGCTAATATAATTATTGATTTATGAGTACAAAAAAAAAGAATAATGTAAACATTGTGTTAGTTGATGATCATCCAATTATCAGGGAGGGAATAAAGCAGGTAGTTGAGAAGGCTGATGATCTAAAGGTATGCGGCGGGGCTTCAGATGCAAGTGAGGCAATGGTCCTAATCAATAAACATAAGCCTGACATTGTGATTGTGGATATCTCTCTTGGAGGTAGTATAAATGGCATTGATCTAGTAAGATCCATACGAGAGAGATTCCCGGAGGTGTATACTCTTATGCTCTCTATGCATGAAGAATCGCTTTATGCTGAGCGTGCCATAAGGGCTGGAGCAAGGGGTTACATCATGAAGGAGGTGGCGCCCAAAAATATAATTGACGCTATACGGACTGTTCTGAAAGGCGATCTATACATAAGTGATATCCTCTCAAAAAAGATTATTGACAAGCTTATTCATGGATCCGTTGATACAGATGGGCTGTCCATTGATACACTGACGGATAGGGAGTTTGAAATCTTTCAACTAATCGGTAATGGATTCAGCACAAAGGAAATAGCAAAGAAATTGAATCTAAGCATTTATACAGTTGAGAGTCACAGAAGAAATATTCGAACTAAGATGAAGCTGAATAATTCTGCTGAGTTGACTAAACACGCCATTCAATGGATCATTATGCAAGAAAAGTAAACCGAACTATTAATGAACCTAAAGTGTTAAGGCTTTGATGATCTGCTTATAGTCTTTTCCCATGTGGCAGTGTGAATAAATCCTCTGAGAATTCAGTGCATATCAGTGTCAATGTTGGTTAGTACAACTGATAGATTATTTCATTTGGTTTCATTATTATACTAAAATTATGCAACGCTGTTTCATTAAAAAGCAATAATAATCGATCTTCAGTTTTATATTTTATCCTAATCGTTTAATTAACGATTTTAATATGCCTATTAATCGTTGTGGGTATGGGCCCTTCATAAATACTGAGGGAGAGAAGAATTTACGCTGATAGAGAACCGCCTTTTTGTGGGAGAACTCAACAAAACCGTCAAATCCATGGTAACTTCCGGTCCCACTTGATCCTACGCCTCCAAAGGGCATATTCATATGTGCAAGATGCAGCATAGTGTCATTCACACATGCACCTCCAGATATGCTTTGCTTTATCATCCTATCTATTCTTTTCTTCCTGTTGTCGAAATAGTATAATGCAAGAGGTCTTTCTCTGTTTTTGACATATTGTAGAGCCTCCTCAAGAGTCTCATAGGTTTTTAGTGGTATAACCGGCCCGAATATTTCCTCCTGCATCACCTTCATGTCGTCAGTTACATTAGTAATTATGGTCGTTGGGATGATGCATTTGCCCTTTGGGAGGCTATCGTTATTGGGATTTACCTGGATAATATTTGCCCCTTTCTGCTTTGCGTCATCAATAAGACCTTGAATACGTTTGAAGTGACGATCATTTATAATACAGGTGATATCTTCGTTATTGGCTAATGAAGGATAGCGCTTTGCTGCTGCCTTGGAATACTCGTTAATGAAATCCTGTTCTTTGCTTTTGGGCAGCATAATGTAATCTGGCGCAACACAGGTTTGTCCAGCATTAATTGATTTACCCATCATAATTCTTGTGACTACCTTCTTAATCGGATAATCTTCGCTTATTATGGTTGGCGATTTGCCTCCCATTTCAAGTGTGACTGGTGTCAGGTTTTTTGCAGCAGCCATCATCACCTTGCGACCAACTTCTGTGTTGCCTGTATATATAAGATGATCAAAGGGCAGTTCGGAGAAGGCGATTGCTGCATTCACATCCCCTGTGATAACAGTTATATATTCCTCATCAAAGTGTTTAGCTATCATTTTTTGAATAACCTCTGAGGTCCTTGGGGTGACATCGGATGGTTTTATCATGGCATGATTGCCAGCGCTCAGAACTCCAATTAGGGGAGAGAATACTAGGAATGCCGGGTAGTTCCATGCTCCCATTATGCCAACAACACCCTTGGGTTGATAAAGGATACGCCCGGTGGCTGGCATTACAGCTATGCTCATAGGAGCCTTTTTATGTTTCATCCAGCCCTTGAGCTTTGCCTTCGTTATGCGTATCTCTGCCATGGAGGCCAGCACCTCTGTAATTATGGTTTCATGGTGAGAGCGATGACCGAAGTCAGCCTGTATAGCGGAAACCAATTCCTCTGAGAATTCCCCCAACGATTTGTTCAAACGCATCAATGCATCAACCCTTTCCTTATAGGTTCGAATATCATTTGTGTTGAATGCTGCCTTTTGTCGCTCAAGAATATGCATATATGGATTAGCAGCAGCCGACTTGCCAGCTCTCTTAGTTGGTGCTTTTTTTGATCCAGAATCAACAGTTTTTGTTTTATTCATGTGTTTTTAACATCCTTTTCATTATTGTTATAATTTTCTAATATTATTAACTTTATATACATGCATTTGTGTAGATAAATTAGAATATAATTCTTCGATGAATTGTCCAGATGTCTAATTAAATTAATTTCTAATGATGTATCCTAATTGAATTGTGCATATAAAAAAAGGAATTCAATTTAGGTTACATTCCAATTATCGATAAACAAAATGGGGGAAGGAGTACATGGCGCATGTTATAATTGTATCCCCAGAATGCATATCTGATACAATCATTAGAACATGAATGAAAAGTGGTTATATATCCTAACTTTATATTGAATCACATCTTAAGATGCAAGTAAAAATAATCAACAAATATTTTTTCTTTCTATATCTTTTATTTGCACCTCAATCAGTTATCGGTTAACTATGTTTCTATCAACCACATGTGTGGATAAACTGCTTCTTGTGGACTAGCGAATTAACAAATTTTGTTAATAGATATTAATAATAATTTACTAATAGAAATATACGAATTTTGCTATTTAAAAATAACAATTAATCTGAATTGACATTTCATTTAAGATACTATACTTTTGTAAAAAACTTAGGCCTCCAGTTTCATATTATATATGTCGTTACATTTGAGGGAAGTATATCATTCCTAAACATAATTTATGAGAATGCGATTATTGATGAATTTTGTTAACTATTAATTGATTTTTAATATTTTACAATTAGTTCATAAGTGGAGTAATAAAATCATATTACTTTAGGATAATGTTGATAACAATATGCAATTTATAGGATATGAAAAGCATAGAGGAGGAATCAATTGAATATGAATTCGTTACAACCAAGAGAGCCACAGGCTAATTTGAAAAGTTACGAAGATGTATACGATAAGTTTCAATGGTCAGATGTTGAAAGGGATTTTACTTGGTATAACACCGGTAAGGTGAATATAGCCTATGAGGCTATTGATAAGCATACCGAGAATTGGCGCAAGAACAAGGTGGCTCTCTATTATATAGATGATTTTAGGGAAGAAAAATATACCTTTATGGAACTTAAGTATCTTTCAAACCGATTTGCCAATGTGTTAAGATCTATAGGCATTAAGAAGGGTGATAGGGTTTTTGTTTTTATGCCTCGATCTCCGGAACTTTACATTACCTTTCTGGGCATAGCTAAGATTGGAGCTGTGGTAGGGCCATTATTCGAAGCATTTATGGAGGAGGCAGTTAGGGATCGATTGGCTGATAGTGAGGCAGTGGCAATTATTACTACACCAGAGATGAAACATAGAATACCAAATCGGGATTTGCCATTTCTGAAACATATAATCTTGGTTGGAGTTGAGGATAGATTGGAATCTGGAGAGATTAGCTATGAATTAGAGATGGAGAAGGCATCTGAGAAGGCTGAGATAGAATGGTTAGGATTGGAGGATCCTTTAATCCTGCACTACACCTCCGGGTCTACTGGCAAGCCCAAAGGTGTTCTTCATGTTCAGAACGCAATGATAGGGCAATATCAGACAGCTAAGTGGGTGTTGGATCTGAGGGATGAAGATATCTTTTGGTGTACTGCGGATCCTGGTTGGATAACTGGAACAGCTTATGGAATCTATGGACCCTGGCTCAATGGCGCAACAAGCCTCATCAGGGGGGGGCGATTCAGCGTTGATAGATGGTACTCTACAATAGAGAAATATAAAGTATCTATATGGTATAGCGCTCCGACTGCCTTTAGATTGTTCATGGCAGCTGGGGATGAAGAAGTTTCGAAATATAATCTTGAAACATTGAGATTGATTTTCAGTGTAGGAGAACCATTAAATCCAGAGGTGATTCGTTGGGGATTAAAGGCTTTTAATCAATCCATTCATGACACATGGTGGATGACTGAGACTGGGATGCAGATTATAGTCAATTTCCCGAGCATGCCTGTAAGGCCTGGTTCAATGGGAAAGCCCTTCCCAGGTGTTGAGGCAGCAATTTTAGATGATAAGGGCAACAGGTTGCCCCCAAACAGTATAGGCAATCTTGCAATTAAGGCAGGCTGGCCATCAATGATGAGAAAGATATGGAAAAATGAGGAAAAGTATAAGCAATATTTCTCTTTTAATGGGTGGTATATCTCTGGTGATTCAGCCTACCAGGATGCGGATGGTTATTTTTGGTTTCAGGGTAGGGTGGATGATGTTATTAAGACTTCTGGAGAGCGTGTTGGTCCCTTTGAGGTGGAGAGCAAGCTACTTGAACATCCCGCAGTTGCAGAGGCAGGTGTAATTGGGAAACCAGATGCGCTAAGAGGACAGATAATTAAGGCATTTATCTCTCTTAATAAAGGATATTCGCCTTCAGATGAATTAAAAGGGGAGATATCACAGTTTGTTAAGAAAGAATTAGCTGCGCATGCAGCGCCTAGAGAGATAGACTTTCGCGATTCATTACCTAAGACCAGGAGCGGAAAGATAATGAGAAGAGTCCTTAAGGCTTGGGAGTTAGGCTTGCCTACTGGTGATCTATCCACAATGGAGGAGTAATATGCCCAAATACATGATAATACATCAGAAAGATCCAAAGTTTGTATCGCACCATATTAATAATTTTTGTAAAACATGCGCAAGGGAAAAGGAAGCTAGCTGGATGAGGGTAAATTACAACTTGAAGGAGGGCAAAATATATTGTTTGTGGGAGGCTTCTGATCGAGAAACCCTAATCAATATCTTAAATAAACATCACCTGCCATCCGAAGAAGTCGTGGAGGTTGATGAGATGACACCTGACGAGTGTTATTGGGATATTCATGGAGATATGGAGGATTAGAAAGTAGCTTATCCCATTATGAGCATTGGATTTAATATATTATTTTGAGGAGGAATGAAGAATGGATTTTAAAGGAAGTAAAACAGAAAAGAATTTATTAATCTCTTTTGCTGGGGAGTCTCAGGCCAGGAATCGATACACCTACTTCGCTTCGCAAGCAAAAAAAGAGGGTTATGAACAGATAGCTGCGATATTTAATGAGACCGCTGATAATGAGAAAGAACATGCAAAGCGGTTTTTTAAATTATTAAAGGGTGGAGATGTCGAGATTACTGCTGCTTATCCTGCAGGAGTTATTGGTGATACTGCCTCAAATTTAAAGGCTGCGGCGGCTGGTGAACATCATGAATGGACAGAGATGTATACTGGATTTGCTGATGTGGCTGATGAGGAGGGATTTAAGGATATTGCCATACAGTTTCGGTCAATTGCTAGAGTTGAGGAGCAGCATGAGAAGAGGTATCTTGCCCTGCTTAAAAATCTTGAGGAGGGGAAGGTATTTAAGAAGGATTTCACTGCAAAATGGAAGTGTCGAAATTGTGGGTATGTTCATGAGGGAGAAGGTGCGCCGAATAGATGCCCGGCATGTGATCATGAACAGGCCTACTTTGAACTGCATGTAGAAAATTATTAAATGTAAAATTGAGAATTAAATCATGGAAGGGAACATTGTAAAAAAAAGTATTTTAATACTTATGAGTTGTTCAATAATTGCTCTAAGTAGAACTGCTATAATAAGCCAGGATAAATGTATTGATTGTCACAAGAAGGTTAACCCGCAGCGTGTAATAGACTGGGAGAGTAGCAAGCATAGCGAAAGTGGTATCACATGTTTTTCATGTCATGGTTCAGAGCATAAGTCGAATAATGATATTGATTTAGTCGAGATGCCGCATGAAGAAACATGCGGAGAGTGTCATGAAAGGCAGTTCGATCAGTTCATAAAAGGTAAACATAATCTGGGATGGTCATCGATGATGGCTATGCCCGTGACACATATGGAGCCTGAAATTCTCATGATAGGTGGTAAGGGTTGCGGTGGCTGCCATAATATGGGTATGAAGACTGAGAAGCAGAGAGAGGAACTTCGCAAAAAGGGATATAAATATCGAACCAATTCTTGCGATGAATGCCATACTAGACACACCTTTTCGAAAAAGGAGGCTCAGGATCCAAAGGCTTGTCAGATATGCCATATGGGATTTGATCATCCTCAGTGGGAGATGTATGAAAGCTCTAAGCATGGAGAGAGGTACGCAATGAAGGAAATAGGGCGTTTGCCTAAGCAAGCATCCGCTCCGACATGTCAGAATTGCCATTTGCCTGAAGGCACTCATACAAACAAGGTGGGCTGGGGATTTTTTGCTGTCAGACTTCCCATGCCTAAGGACAAGCAATGGGCAAAGGACAGGGCTACCATTCTTAAGGCCCTTGGTGTTCTTGATCCAAATGGCACACCTACTGGTAGATTGGATCTAGTTAAGAAATTAGATTTTGCTAGGCTAACTGAAGAAGACTGGAGAAGGGAGCGGGAGAAGATGGTTAAGATCTGTTCTAACTGTCATTCTGAAAGATACGCTCGGGGTGAATTACAGAAGGGAGATCAGATGATCAAGGAGTCTGATCGCCTGATGGCTGAAGCGATTGATGTTGTGGCAAAGCTTTATACACAGGGAATTATAAAAAAGCCAAAGCATTATTCCTACGCATATCCTGATTTTATGTATTTTTATCAAACAGGCGGTTCATATATTGAGCAGGTTCTGTTTACCATGTTCATGAAACACAGAATGCGAACATATCAGGGAGTATTTCACGCAAATCCTGATTATGCTTATTGGTATGGATACGCTGCGATGGTAAAAGATCTCGATTATATAAAGGAGATTGCTTCTACTTTACGACTTAAAGCAAAAAGTAAAAGAAAATGATTATTAATTTTTAAGGAGGATAACCTATGTCTGAAGAAGTAAAAATTTACACAACTCCAACCTGTCCTCATTGCCGCACAGCGAAAGAGTATCTTTCTAAAAAGGGAATAAAATTTATAGCTTACGATGTTACGCAGGATAAGGATGCATTAAAGGAGATGATTGATATCTCTGGTGCGAGATCTGTGCCTGTTGTTTCAGCATGCGGAGAGGTTATGGTTGGATTTGATCCACAGAAAATTGATCAGATGTTGAATTGTATTGAAAACAGATCAGATGTGTAAATTTGTAAATATTAAACATTTGATTATAATGGATTTTATTTAATTTTAAAAAATGATAAGAGAGAGAGATCATGTTAAAAAAGCTTGTTTGTTCAGAGGAAAAAATTAAAAATCTTTATCCAGTTGATGTATGGGACATTCTGCGGGGAGATAGTAGGGATGAATACATTATACTTGATGTAAGAACGCCGCCAGAATATGAGGAGGGACATATTCCTGGATCTCGGTTTATTCCTTTAAATGAGTTGGATCAAAGGTATTCAGAGTTAGAGAGACTGAAGAAGATTATAGTATATTGTCGTTCAGGAAAGAGAAGCATGGGAGGGGCTATATTGCTCTGTAACCTCGGATTGCAAAATATTCACAATATGATTGGAGGAGTAAGTAATTGGCCCTATGAGCTAGTGAAGGGACCTCCTGATGAAGCCAGGGAGTTTTTTAAGGATGTAAATGATATTAAGGAACTTTTTTTGTTTGCTCTTCAGATGGAGAAGAGCAGTCAGGAATTCTACCTTAAAGTTATGCAAAAAATTGAGGATATGGAGACAAAGGATTTAATGGAGAAGCTTTCTAAGATGGAGAGTAAGCATTTAGAGATGATTTATACTCAATTAAAGGAAGTATGGCCAGATGCTCCTTCTGTTCAGGATATAAAGGAATCAGAATTTATGGAGGGGGGCATATCCCTACCATATTCCCTTCTAAAGTTTGATGAGGAGTCAATAACAAGTAGGATGGAGGCTCTTGAATTAGCCCTGGAGATGGAATGCAAGGCCTTTGATCTTTATCATACAATGGCTACTAAAGTAGAGCCATCACTTATAACATTTTTCCAGAGTCTTGCATTGCAGGAGAGAATTCATATAGATCAACTCTCTCGTATTCTCTAACGAGGTTGATTGAAATATCCATGTAGTAAAAGAATTATTCCAAAAGGGGTACTGAAGATGTATGTTCAGCAAATAACAAGTGATTTAGAGAGTGTAAATCAATAAACCGAAAAGGAGTAGATGTATGGCTGAAGAGATTCCTCTTGGTTGTGCTCGTCCAACTGGTGCATCCATTGGTGATAGTGGAACAATGGAGACAGAAAGCAGTAATGATATTATAAAGAAGGAGGAGAGACCAATGATTAAGGTAGGGCATAAAGCCCCTGATTTTACAGCACCGGCATATCATAAGGGCGAATTTATCAATGTAAAACTTTCTGATTATTTGGGTAAATGGATTCTCTTATGTTTTTATCCGGGAGATTTTACCTTTGTTTGAGCAACAGAGATATCGGCAGTTGCTGATAAGAATAGCGAATTTGAGAAACTTGGAGTTCATGTACTCTCAATGAGCGTTGATAGCATGTTTGTTCATAAGATGTGGAATGATTATGAGTTGTCAAAGATGGTTGATGAAGGCGTCCCCTTTCCGATGCTTTCTGATGGTGGAGGTAGAGTTGGGAGGGTATATGGAGTTTATGATGAAGATGCTGGTGTTGAAAACCGGGGTAGATTTATTATAGATCCTGACGGTGTTGTACAGGGATATGAGGTGTTAACACCGCCTGTTGGAAGGAATGTTGAAGAGACATTTCGCCAAGTACAGGCATTTCAGCATGTTCGTGCAAGTAAAGGGACTGAGGCAACACCTTCAGGTTGGAAACCAGGTGGTCAAACCTTAAAACCTGGGCCAGATTTGGTAGGTAATGTATGGAAGGAATGGAAGCCTTAAGTAGAATATAGTAATCAGATAAACTAATTCGTAAGAGGGTACAAAAATATGGGAGTAAAAGAACTGTTACATAAAGCATACACAGGTGAGGCTAAGGCTGTGCTTCGGTTGAAGGTCTTTGCTGATAAAGCAGAGGAAGAAGGTTATCCTCAGATAGCAAAACTCTTTCGTGTAATTTCTTTCTCTGAGGAGATACATGGCACTCGTTCGCTGAAAATGCTTAAAGAGATTAAGAGCACTGAGGAAAATCTTGCATCAAGCTTCGAGTCAGAGACTCAGGTGGCAGAAGTTGCATATAGTGAATTTCTCAAAGAGGCTGAGAAGGAAGATAACAACCAAGCAGCCCTGCTGTTCAGTCAATCCAGAGATGTTGAACAAACTCATTCTAAGCTGTATAAAAAGGCTATGGGACATATGGCTGCGGAAAGCGAGACCACATATTATGTCTGTAAGGTATGTGGATATGTTGCGGATGCAATTTTACCGGATGAATGTCCTGTTTGCAGCGCAAAGAAGGAGCAATTTGTGGAGTTTTAATATATTATTTTGTCTATATTTTATAATAATTGGGGAATAATGGATAATAAGTCCCCGAAAAAATATTAGGAGGAGACAAATGGCAGAGAGATATGAGGTTTACAAGTGTGAGGCGTGTGGTAACATAATTGAAGTTTTACATGGAGGGAAGGGCGAGCTTGTCTGCTGTGGTGAGCCTATGAAACTATTTAAGGAGAATACTGTTGATGCTGCAAAGGAAAAGCATGTCCCAGTTGTTGAAAATACTGATCATGGTGTAAAGGTTAAGGTGGGAGATGTTCCTCATCCAATGGAAGAGAAACATTATATCGAATGGATTGAAACCATACAAAAAGATGGGAAGATCGATAGAATATACTTAAAACCAGGCGAGGCACCTGAAGCTTCCTTCTGTTGCGTAGAGAGTGGTTCAATATATAGAGAATATTGCAACCTTCATGGATTATGGAAGGGATAGTGATATGATGAATAAAAAGATATTAGATGCTTTGAATGAACAGCTTAATGCTGAACTCTACTCATCTTATCTATATCTTGCGATGTGCGCTTATTTTAAATCTATCAATTTAGATGGTTTTGCAAATTGGATGAGAGTTCAGGCACAGGAGGAACTTGTTCATGCAATGAAGTTCTTTGATTATATTAACAATAGAGGCGGTCGAGTAACGTTTGCTTTAATAGAGAAACCTCCATTGGAATGGGGTTCGCCTCTTGATGCATTTGAAGATGCTTATAGACATGAGCAAAAGGTTACAGGATTGATTCATGACATCGTTGATCTTTCCCAAACAGAGAAGGATTATTCCACATTTAACTTTCTACAATGGTTTGTATCAGAACAGGTTGAGGAAGAGGCCTCAGCGGATATGGTGGTGCAGATGCTAAAATTGATTGGTGATCAGGGGAATGGACTCTTTATAGTAGATCGAGAATTGGCCCAACGTGTGTTTACACAACCCAATGAGACAGCAGATGGAGGAATAAGATGATAGTCAATTTTAGCCCTGATGAGATTCTAAAGATTGCAGAGCAGATGGAGCGAAATGGAAATAGCTTTTATAGCAGTGCGGCTAAATCAAGCACAAGACAAATAACCCGTGATCTGTTGAATAGGCTTGCAGATATGGAGGTGGAGCATGAAAAGGTGTTCGCCGGGATGAGGAATAAGTTGTTAAGTCTAGGAGAATCTACATCTGTATACGATCCTGAGGATCATGCAATCTTATACTTGCAAGCATGGGCTGATGGTCAGGTTTTTGATGAGAAGGGTAATTTAACGGAGCAACTTATAGGAAATATTGATATTGAAGAAATTCTTCAAACAGCCATTGGTTTGGAAAAGGATTCTATTTTGTTTTATATTGGTATGAAAGAGATGATTACTGAGGAGCGTGGGCGTAGTGAGATTGATGTGATTATAAATGAAGAGATGAAGCATATTGCCCTTCTTAGCTCAGAACTAAGATCATTGAGGTCCTGAATTACATAGTGATCTGAAAAAAAAGTACATAATTATTCGGTATGTTATGATTCAGTAGTTATAAATGTGTATTAAAAGCCTGGAAGAGTGAGGGGAAAAATATGGAGAGGAGTTATTTGAATATTATGATAGGTGGGCATGCTGGGCAAGGTCTGGTTACCATCGGGCAGGTTCTTTCTAAAGCGTTGGTGCGAAATGGCTATTCAATAGTTGTGACTCAGAGTTATCAATCAAGAATCAGGGGTGGTCATAACACTTTTGTCATTCGGGCTAGCACTAGTGAGATCAGCGCTCCTCAGGAGACTTTAGACATTCTTGTGGCCTTGGATGCAGACACTGTTACTGGTCATCGTGAAGAGCTATCATCTGATGGTATTGTCATCGCTGATAAGGATTTAAAGATTAGTAATATCAATTCACTAAATATTCCCTATGGAGAGTTAGCTCCGGATAAACTCTTCAATGTTGTAGCTCTGGGTTCAATAGCTTCAGTTATAGGTCTTAGCGAAAAGTCGGTTGCACAAGCATTGGATGATCATTTTGAAAAAAAAGATGAGAGCACAATTAAAGAAAATAGGAGGGTATTGATTGATACCTTTTTATGGGTAGAGAAGAATTATTCAAGTATTCATAAACTAGCCACAATAGAAAATCCTCAAAGTCGCATAATGATAAATGGCAACGAGGCTATAGCGCTTGGAGCATTACAAGCGGGAGTTAAATTTTGTTCTTTTTATCCGATGACGCCAGCAACCTCTATTGCTTTAAATCTCGCACATGATGCTAGGGAAATGGGTTTGATAGTTGAGCAAGCAGAGGATGAGATAGCTGCGATCAATATGGCAATTGGTGCATTCTATGCTGGTGCTCCAAGCGTCGTGACTACCTCCGGCGGAGGATTTGCGCTCATGGTAGAGGGAGTGAGCCTATCTGCAATGACAGAAACGCCAATAGTAATTGTTGTAGCTCAGCGTCCTGGGCCTGCGACAGGCCTCCCTACACGGACAGAACAGGCAGATTTGGAGTTTGTGCTTCATGCCGGTCATGGTGAGTTTCCTATAGCTATACTTGCCCCTGGCAGCATTGAGGAGTGTTTTCATCTTACTCGAAGAGCTTTTGATTTGGCTCTAAGATATCAAGGCCCAATGTTTATTCTGACTGATCAGTATCTCGCCGATTCGTATCGTGCGGTAAAACCCCTTGATCTAGATAATCTATCTCAAATTCAGCCTACTTTGAAAGCTGAATCAGTATCATCTTTTTATTATAGATATGCCATTACTGAAAGCGGGGTTTCTCCTCGTTTAATTCCTGGTATGACAGAGAATCTAGTTGTAGTTGATAGCGATGAACATACTGTAGATGGTCATATAACGGAGGATCTTTCAATACGGAAAGAGATGGTGGAAAAACGACTGAAAAAAGGTGAGGGAATAAAAAAAGAGGTTATACCTCCAGAGATGGATGGAGACGATAATCCGGATATATTATTGATATCATGGGGTTCAACCAAGGGAGCTGTAAAGGAGGCTTCTGAAATAATAAGGTCTAATGGAATAAGGACAAGCACCCTTCACTTCTCCCAAGTATGGCCCCTTGTTTCACAGAAATTTCTAGGTTATCTGGAAAGAGCAAAGAGGGTTGTTTGTGTGGAGTCCAATGCTACAGGACAATTTGCGCGTTTAATTCGACGTGAAACCGGATTTGAGATCGAGAACAGAGTCCTTCGATTTGACGGACTCCCAATTACACCGGACTATATCATAGGAGAAGTTAACTGTTAACTAAAGCCTACTGTGAGGGAATAAAATGGTAACGATTGAGGATTATGGTAATTATGAGACAGCTTGGTGTCCGGGCTGTGGCAATTTTTCTATTTTAAAGGCAGTTAAACAGGCCTTGGTTGATAAACAATTGAAGCCACATCAGATTCTATTTGTTTCTGGTATAGGTCAGGCGGCTAAGTTGCCGCATTATTTGAATGCCAATGTGTTTAATGGTCTCCATGGACGGTCGCTACCTGTGGCAACAGGCGCAAAGACTGCCAATTCAGATTTGACAGTAATTGTTGAGAGTGGCGATGGATGTAACTATGGAGAAGGGGGGAATCATTTTTTAGCTGCAATACGCCGTAATATTGATATTACGCTCCTAGTTCATAATAATCAGGTGTATGGTCTAACAAAGGGTCAGGCAAGCCCTACATCTGGTGAAGGTTTTGTTACTAAAGCTCAGCCAGAGGGAGTAACATCCTCTCCCTTTAATCCCATTGCAGTAGCAGTAACTTTGCGTGCTGGCTTTGTCGCACGTGCTTTTTCAGGCATGATTGATCATTTAACTGAGCTAATCAGTAGGGCAATATCACATCGAGGTTTTTCACTTATTGATATACTACAGCCCTGTGTCTCATTTAATAGAATCAATACATTTTCTTGGTATAAGCAAAGATGTTATTCCCTGCCTGATGAATATAATCCTACAGATTGGGAGGAAGCAAATAAGATCGCTTCACAATGGGGGGATCGTATCCCCATTGGCCTTATTTATAAGAATAACAGGCCAAGTTTTGAAGATCATTTTGATGTGTTGAATCAAGGTCCTCTAATAAAACAGAAAGTTGATGGATCTAAGTTAAAGAGTATCATGGAGAGATATGGATGATGCGTATTTTAGTAATAAATTTGTAAGCACTTGCCTAATTATTGATTAGGTTGTGTGGGTAAGACTATTACTACATTTGCATGAACTATAGGTTTAGGATTATTATTTATTGTACTTAATATTTTTATATTGCTTCTTCAAAATGGGAATGGAGCAATATATAAGACTATAGCTTGGGGATTACTATAAATTACCGAAGCAATGAGATATTGCCGTAGCCAATACTGATATATGTTTTCTGTTTTCGTAGGTTTAAACATATTATAATCTGCTTTAATAATATGGTTCCTGAGGGAAGTTATTTTGGAGAAATTTGGGATACCAAAAAGTAAGTGATAATTATTAATTAACTTCATGTGAGCATAATGATAGTTAAAGATATGATTACAAAATTTTCAATTGACCATCCAAAAGTTATAGTTTGGTTGATGGCTATTATCACTTTATTTTTTATTCTAATCACAACTCTTCCTGCAATATGGCCAAATACATTTTTCTTTTTAAGCTCTCTCAAGATTGATACAGATCCTGAAAATATGCTTCCTGAAGATGAGGCAGTACGCGTATTCCATCATAAAATGAAGATTGAGATGTCGCTAAACGATATTGTTGTATTGGGTGTTGTTAATGAAACTCATCCTGACGGGGTTTTTAATCCCCACTCGCTTACTAAAATATTTGAACTGACTGAATATGCAAAAACACTACGCTGGCAGGATGAGGATAACCCAGATAAAAAGATAGGTGTTGTATTAGAAGATATTATCTCACCGTCAACAGTAGATAATATCCAACAGGTAGGAGTGGGAACAGTTCGATTTGAATGGCTCATGTCGTCTCCGCCTAAAACCCAAGATGAAGCACTTGCCATTCGAGACAAAGCGCGTCGCATTTCATTTTTAAACGGAACGCTTATTTCAGAGGATGGCAAGGCAATATGCATCTATCTCCCAATAACCTCTAAAGATTTGAGCAACCGAATTTATATAAGGTTAAAAGAAGAGATATCAAAATATAGAGGGGATGAGAAGTATTTTATTACTGGTCTACCTGTAGCAGAGGACACCTTTGGCGTGGAGATGTTTCAGCAGATGGCAATCTCCGCACCTCTTGCCATGGTTGTAATATTCATTCTAATGTTTATTTTTTTTAGAAAACTTGGTTTTATAATATCTCCCATGATAGTGGCTATGGTTTCAGCTATCTGTACTATGGGGCTTTTAATCTCAACAGGAAATACCATACATATTATGAGCTCTATGATCCCCATTTTCATTGTGCCAATAGCTGTTCTTGATGCTGTACATATCCTTTCTGAATTTTTTGATAGATATAACGATTCAGAAGATAGAAGGGATATTGTTGTTCATGTCATGGATGAACTCTTTAAGCCGATGTTATATACATCTCTTACAACCTCCATAGGATTTGCTTCCCTATCTTTAACGCCTATCCCTCCTGTTCAGATATTTGGAATTTTTGTAGCAATGGGTGTAATAATTGCATGGTTCTTAACAATTACTTTTGTGCCATCGTACCTAATACTGCTCTCAAATAAATCATTAGAGAGATTTGGGAGTGCCAGAAGAGATTATTCGGACCAAAGATCTCCCTTATCTTTCATTCTAAAACTTACTTCAAAGCTATCATTCAATAATGCCAAGCTCGTACTTGTATTAGCATTTATAATGGTGCTTGTTGCTATTTATGGAATAAGCCGAATCAACATAAATGATAATCCCATAAAGTGGTTTGCTCCAAGTCATCCAATCAGAGAAGCTGATAAAGTTTTAAACAGTCATTTCGGCGGCACCTATATGGCTTATTTAGCTTTGGAGGCAAAAGATCATGAGATTCCTTTAAGCTCTTATCAAGAGACATTTTATTCCAATCTTGCTAAGAGAGAGAAGGAACTTCAGGACTGGGTGCCTGGTGTTTTAAAGGTTTTTGAAGACATAAGAAAAAAGATACCAGAAATTCAAGTTAATATTTCATCAAAATCCAATCTTTTATCTAAACTTGAAACTTATGCATCATCAAAGAGAGATAAAGCTGAAAACAGTGAATTAGAAGCCTGGGATGAGTTTTTTGTTTTTTTAGAAGATGAGCGACGTGGAGTTGAGATATTTAAAGAGCCAGAAGCTCTTAAATTTATTGATAAATTGCAAAAATATCTTATAAAAACTGAGGTGGTTGGCAAAAGCAATTCTTTAGTTGATATTGTTAAAACCGTATATAGGGAACTCGTTTCTGGGAAGGAAAAGGATTTCAGGATTCCAGATTCTTCAAAAGGTGTGGCTCAATGTTTAATCACATATCAAGGCAGCCATAGACCACAGGACCTTTTCCATTTTGTAACGCCCGACTATAAAAAGACAATAATCTGGACACAACTTAAAAGCGGTGATAACAGGGATATGAATAGGGTAATTGATAGTGTAAACCAATTCTTTGCTGAAAATGATATTCCCTTTTCTATTGAGCATAAATGGTTTGGTCTAACTTATATCAATGTTATATGGCAAAAGGAGATGGTTTATGGCATGCTTCAGGCTTTCTGGGGTAGTTTTTTGTTTGTGTTTCTAATAATGACTATTTTATTCCGATCTGCTTTATGGGGTATTGTGTGCATGCTGCCCCTTACTGTTACAATTGGTTTGATCTACGGCATTATTGGGCTTCTTGGGAAAGACTATGATATGCCTGTAGCTATACTCTCTTCTTTAAGTTTGGGGCTTGCTGTAGACTATTCAATCCACTTCCTTTCCCGAAGCCGCAGTTTTTATGAGAAATTATTATCCTGGGATAAAACTATTGAACCGTTATTTAATGAGCCTGCAAGGGCTATTTCAAGGAATGTAATAGTGATTGGTATGGGCTTTTTACCACTGTTATTTGCCAATCTTGTCCCATATCAGACAGTGGGAACCTTTATAGCTGCTATACTTCTTTTTGCAGGCATAATAACACTTTTTATTCTTCCGTCTATTATAAAGGTTCTGGAAAATTTTATGTTTCCAAACACCCAAGCTTGTTCTTTCTTTTGCAACTGTTCAACATGCATAATTTCCGGAGTTGCAGTTGTTTTTCTTTTAATAATAAATATTCGTCAGTTCCTTGATGTCGGTTGGTCAACTCTTTCATGGATCAGCGCCATAGTTATTTTAATTTTTGCAATTAATTGCTTTGTTCTTGGCAGAAGGGATAAATGTAAAACAGACACTTTTTATGAAAGAAGGGGAGGTGAATTACAGCAATGAAGAGAAAGATTAATATTATTGGTTTGGCGCTTCCTGTATTTTTCTATCTATTTATACCGGTTAACCTGCAGGCAGAGAAAGGAAAATCTGTTGATGAAATAGTAAACAATACGAACAAGACCTCTTACTATCAGGGCAAAGATGGACGCGCCATGGTTAACATGACTATCATTGATAGCCAGGGTAGAAAACGAATTCGCAGATTTACAATTTTACGAAGTGATGAACCACCCTCTAAGGATAAGACAATTAAGGCAGACAGTTATTGTAAAGATCAGTGGTTTTATGTCTATTTTCATTATCCTGCTGATGTAAAGAAGATGTCATTCTTAGTATGGAAACATGTAGATAAGGATGATGACCGATGGATTTATCTTCCTGCATTAGATCTGGTAAAGAGAATATCTTCAACTGAAAAGCGTACAAGCTTTGTAGGTTCCCATTTCTTTTACGAGGATGTTTCGGGAAGGAATATTGATGAAAATAGGCATGAGCTTATAAAGACTACAGAGAATTATTATGTATTAAAGAATACGCCCAAAAAGCCGGAAACAGTCGAATTTTCTTATTATAATATGTGGATTCACAAAGAGAAGTTCATTCCAGTCAAGGTGGAATATTTCGATAAAAATTCTGAAAAGTATAGAGAATATGAGGCTCTTAAGGTAGAGAAGATAAATGGCTACCATACTGTAACGCAGGCGAAAATGAAAGACCTGCGTAATAATGGAGAAACGATAATCAAATATAATAAAGTTAAATATAATATTAATCTCCCGAAAGAGGTTTTTACTGAGCGTTCCTTAAGACGCCCTCCATACAAATATTTAAAGGGTAGATAGTAAGTTTTCAATAAGTGGTAGGTTATCCCCACCGCTGGGGGGATAAACCACACTTTACCTACCACTTATTGAGAACTTACGGTAGATAAAGTATTTACTGATAATGGGAAGAATTGTATATATCATATATTTTGTAATAATAGTATTTCTTTTCTCAGCAAAAATATATGCACAGGTTGAACCAGCGCTCCCTTCTGGGCTGGAAGATAATGCAGGAGATGAGGAAGTCGAACTCCCTCGCGGTCTTGATGAGAGCGGCGAGGGAGGACCTGCCTTGCCAGAGGGTATGGATGAGAGAAAGAAATATGAAGAAGAAGCTTATTTTGATTCACCGGGAGATAACTTTTTTGAGAATATCCCATTTGATTTAGGAGGATTCATAGATGGTCGTTTGGGAGGGAGGACTCAAGATGATCCCTACGAAAGGGATCTATCAATAGGTGAAACTCGTCTTCAGATGGATGTAGAAAAGGATTGGTCTATATTAGTCTTCAAGATTACTACAGACTTTATTTATGATGAAGTAGCAGATGATCACTGCATTGATATAGATGACGGGGAAGGATGGATAGATTTAAGGGAGCTGAATTTGTCCATGAGGCCCACTGAATTTATGGATATTAAGCTTGGGAGACAGATATTTACATGGGGGACTGGGGATTTGCTTTTTATAAATGATCTTTTCCCAAAGGATTGGAAATCGTTTTTCATTGGCAGGGATTTGGAGTATCTAAAATCTCCGTCTGATGCATTTAAAGCTTCTTTATTCAGCCGGATAGTCAACCTTGATATTGTATATATCCCTTATTTCAATTCTGATCGTCATATTGAGGGTAAACGAATATCCTATTGGAATCCAATTCTTAATGACAGGTCGGGCAGGGACAATATCATAAGAACAGAAAAGAGGGATGAATGGTTTGATGATGACGAAGTCGCTTATAGGTTATTCAAGAATATTAAGGGTTACGAATTAGCCCTTTATGGATATTACGGTTTTTGGAAAAGCCCCGCGGGTATTAATCCAATTTCAGGCAAGTGGGTTTTCCCTGAATTGCTTGAGTATGGCGCAAGTATTCGAGGAGTTATTGTAGGGGGGATAACTTCATTTGAGATAGGATATTATGATTCAAGAGAGGACTCCAGTGGAAGCAATCCATTTATAAATAATAGTGAGTTCCGTTCGCTTGCAGGTTATGAAAAGGAATTGGCAAAAGACTTTACTTTAGGAGTTCAATATTACCTAGAATATATGATGGATTACGGCCAATACAAAAGCTCCTTAACTTCATTAGAATATGCAAGGGATGAATATCGTCACGTGATTACTATGCGGTTAACCAAGCTTTTGATGAATCAAAATTTAAGAATATCGATTTTTGCTTTTTACTCTCCCTCTGATAATGATCTATATATTAGACCAAATGTTCACTATAAAATAAATGATTATTTATCAGGAGAATTGGGCGGGAATATATTTCTAGGCGATAGGGACTATACATTTTTTGGTCAGTTTGAAAATAATACGAATATCTATGCAGGCATAAGATATGCAGTAACATCTTAATGAGTAGTCTGTCTAATTGTAAAAAGAATTACTTTGAGTAAATATAAATTTAGCACATAGAATATATATTAATTATTTATTTTTTTGCATTTTTTATATTTAGATATTATTTTATACAGAAAACTTATAGTGAAATATTAGGTACTTAGTATTATCTTATATTCATAGATTTACTATCTGGATGGTTATGATGACAGAAAAAGATATGATTAAACCAGACAAGGTTATTGATACTGTGGGGAAGTTTTGTCCTGCTCCATTATTTGAGACACGAGAGGGAATTGATTCTGTTGATGTTGGTAATGTATTGGAGGTAATTGCAGATGATCCTGCCGCTGAGGAGGATATTAAACGTTTTGTTAAGCGCACAGGACATGAGTTGTTGCACTTCGAGAAGGATGAGGATGTCTTACGGTTTTTAATTAAGAGAACAAAATAGGGAGGATTTAATATGGCTAGTAATGAGAAATTTTTGCTCTATGTTCAGACAAGTGATGCGCCTGAAAGGCAGTATTCTCCACTTGTATTAGCACAGAGTGCTAGAGCAATGGATATAGAACCTAAGGTGTATTATCTAGGTATGGGATTAAAAATACTAAAACCAGGAGTTGCTGATGAGATTAGGCTGGGCTCTTTTCCATCAGTTAAGGATATGATCGATAAAACCTTGAGTATGGGTATTGAGATATATGTATGTGAAGCTTCAAAGCAGATGCTTGGATGGGATAAAGTTGAGTTGATTGATGGAGTGAAGATCGTAGGAGCAGCTACCTTGAACGATCTGGTATTGGATGCAGCAGGCTCAATGTGGTTTTAGGGAGGTTGGTGATGAATAGGAATATATATTTAGATTATCAATCATCTAAACCTGTTAATACGGATGTTCTAAATGAGATGCTTCCGTACTTTTCAATAAAATTTGGTAATGCATCTGCGTTACATAATGATGGTGATATAGCGACTAACGCATTGGAGGATAGCAGAAAAAGGGTAGCTAGCTTCATCAAGGCTGAGAATCCAGACGAAATAATATTCACCCCTGGTGCCACTGCATCAAATAACATGGCAATAATTGGATGCGCAATGAGGAATAGGAGAAAGGGGCGGCACATTATAATCTCTGAAGTTGAGCATATATCCATTCACAATATTGCTAAATACCTGGCTAGAAACGGATTTGAAGTCTCTAAAGTGCCAGTTGATATACATGGGGTTGTGAGATTAGAGAAACTAAGAGAACAGATAAGAGAAGATACAATCATTATTTCAATTCAATATGCGAACAATGAAATCGGGACAATCCAACCCGTTGCTGAGATTAGTAAGATTGCACAAGATAAGGGAATATATTTTCATTCAGATGCTGTTGCAGCGGAGGGGGTAATTCCAATTGATGTTGTAAGAGATCAGATTGACCTCTTAACCCTTTCTTCAAATGACCTATACGGCCCCAGGGGCCTGGGCGCTCTATATATACGTAAGGGTGTATATGTTAATCCAATTATCATTGGCGGTGGACAGGAGAGGGGGCTGCAATCCGGAACAGAAGATATTGCTTCCATTGTGGGAATGGCAAAGGCGTGTGAGATAGCCCAGAAAAATATGGAAGAGGAGGGTCGGAGATTGAAGAATTTGCGTGATCATCTTATTAAACGGGTTTTGGAGATCATACCAAGATCATATCTAAACGGACATCCGGAAAACAGATTGGCAAACAATGCTCACTTCAGATTTGATTATATTGAAGGAGAATCCCTTTTATTATCTATGAAGGATGAAGGAATTTCAATATCCACAGGATCTGCATGTACATCGAAAACCTTGGAGCCATCACATACCCTAATAGCAACGGGATTATTACATGAAGAGGCCCATGGTTCTTTAGAGGTTACTCTTGGACGATATTCCACAGAGGATGATGTTGAGAGATTAATAGAAGTTCTTCCAAGGGTAGTGGAACGATTACGGGAGTTATCACCATTATCAAGTTAGGCAAGGAGTGTTGTATATGAAGTCAACAGAGTATTCTGAGAAAACATTGGATCATTTTAGAAATCCTCGAAATGTTGGGACCCTGGAGGGTGAGAATGTAGCAATGGGTCGTGTCGGTAATCCTGTTTGTGGAGACCTGATGGAGATTTATATTAACGTAAATAAGGATACAGACACAATTGAAGATATTAAATTTAAGACATTTGGTTGTGGCTCAGCAGTTGCGACAAGCAGCATGATAACAGAGATGGCAAAAGGCAAAAGCCTAGATGAGGCATTGAGGATTACTAGGCAGGATGTGGCAGATGAGCTTGATGGCCTTCCTCCAATAAAGATGCACTGCTCAAATTTAGCCGCAGATGCACTTCATGATGCCATAAAGAATTATAGAGAGGGTAAGAACGCTCAAGAAATAGAGTCTGAAGAGTTTATAAACTATAGGGTATGTAATTTGAATGAAATATCCGGTGGGAATGATTTTGTGGGCAGGGGTGTTTACGTCAAGGATATCAATTTTAATGAATTAAAGGACAAACGAATATTGGTATTAGAAAATGGCGATAATAGTATAGAGGTAGCATTAAAATTAGAGGCTATAAGTGGCAGGGTTATACTGCTATCTATGGGTAAACAAGTAAAAGCATCAGATGAATTGAAGACAAAGTTGAAGCAATCTCATGTTAAGATATTGAAGCAATCTAAATTGAAGGAGATATCTGGCTCGAACTCAGTCGAGAAGGTACTGATTCATGACCTTGACGAAGATGAGACATACGAATTATTTGTGGATGCTGTTGTTTATTCATAGGCAAATTATTCTATAAAAAGTTTTTTGTAGATTTGGATCATAATACTTTTTTATTACTAATTTGGTAGTTATTGATTAGTTGTTACGAATTACATTATGTGTAGTGTAGGGAAGAGTTAAAATAAATGATAACCGGAAGAGCTTTTAATATATAGGGAGTAGGATATGAATATTATCTGTGATCATTGTGGATATGAAGGAGATCAGAGTGAGTTTGATATCCAATATCCCCCAACCTGACCATCTAAAGGGGCGGTTGAGTCCAGGACATGTCCCAGTTGTGGGATTAAGTATGAGAAAAAGAGAATTGAAGGATTGGATCAGGAGGAAGCAGAGATGATAAGGCTATCTCAATGGCTTACTACCCTTACTAAATCTTCTGATAGTGATTCACTTAAGAAGGCAAGAAAAGTAATTTCTGAATTAAGAGACGCTAATCTAAGATGGAATAATCAAAAACTAGATGACTTTTTAACAGAACGTCAACGAATGCTTTTTTATAGTTAAAATTAACAACATATAAAGGAGGCTTATAGAGAATGGATAAGTATGTATGTTCAGTTTGTGGATATGTTTATGATCCTGAACAGGGAGATCCGGATAATGGTATTGATCCTGGCACAAAATTTGAGGATCTTCCCAATGATTGGGTATGCCCTGTATGTGGCGCAGGGAAAGAAGATTTTGAGAAAGAGTAGGTATGTAAACAAACATTTTCATTAAATGAGAGAATGATGATAGATTTTATCCTTAAATATTACAATAAGCTTATAGGAGGCTAAGATAGTGGCGAATGTGACCGTTTTTTCAACCAATGTTTGCCCATACTGCAATAAACTAAAATCCTTCTTAGGGGAGAGAGGCATCGAGTTCACTGAGGTCGATTCGAAGCCCGGTTCCCAGGAGTGGGAAGAGATGAGGAGAAAAACTTCCAGTACCTCTCTTCCACAGATATTGATAGATGATAAATCTGTTGGTGGTTACAGTGATATCGTGAACCTCGATGCTACCGGAGAGCTTTCTACGCTTTTAGGTCTTGCTAAAAAGGAATCTCCATCAACAATCTATGATGTAATAATTATTGGGGGTGGCCCTGCAGGTTTAAGCGCTGCAATATATGCAGCTAGAAAGGTTTTAAAGACTATTATCATCACTAAGAACATTGGAGGGCAGGTGGCTGACACCTATGATATTGAGAATTATCTTGGATTTAGCCAGATAGAGACAGCAGACTTAATCAACAAGTTTGATGAGCATGTTGAAAAATATGGAGTAGAAAAGGTTGAGGGGGAGGATGTTGTCTCCATTGAACTTACAGGTAAGATAAAGAAGGTGGTAACAACATCTGGTGATGAGTATTATTCTAAAACCTTGATCCTGGCAACCGGAAAGCGTCCGAGGCACTTAAATGTGCCGGGAGAGGATAAGCTCGTTGGAAAGGGTGTTGCTTATTGTTCAACATGCGATGCCCCGTTATTCGCTAATGCTGATGTAGCTGTTATCGGCGGTGGCAATTCGGCTCTTGAGGCTGTTATTGATTTAGATAAGGTTGCCAAGAAGATACACCTTATTTCACTGACTCCACTAACCGGAGATCAGGTTCTAAAGGAAAAGGTTGAGAACTCTTCTATTGTAGATATTTATACAAAATATAATACACTTAAAATTATAGGGGATGCAATGGTGGAAGGTATAGAGATACAATCTCTTGATACCGGGGAGAAGCTAAGGTTTGATGTTGAAGGTATATTTATTGAGATCGGACTTTTGCCTAATTCAGAGATCGTTATTGATACATTGGATACTAACAGGCAGGGGGAAATTACAGTAGATAATCTATGCAAAACGGGTATAGCGGGGGTTTTCGCATGCGGGGATGTTACAACGGTGCCCTATAAACAAGTGGTCATAGCAGCAGGTGAAGGGGCAAAGGCTGCGCTCTCAGCTTATGACTACATTATAAATCAGAAATAGAGATTGGAGAAAATATTCATATTTTTATACTAGGAGACAATAAGCATGCAAGGAGGAATAGATGAAGCCGGTTGAAATAGCGCCTGATATATATTGGGTAGGAGCAGTTGATTGGAATATAAGGGATTTCCATGGGTATTTGACTAAGGAGGGAACAACATATAATGCTTTCTTAGTGATGGATGATAAGATAACACTTGTTGATACAGTGAAGAGGGAATTTGTCGGTGACCTTATAGCCAAGATCAGTCATATAGTAGATCCGAAAAGAATAGACTATGTCATTAGCAATCATACAGAGATGGATCATTCAGGTGGTTTGCCCGATGTTATGAAGAAGATTGGAGAGGATAAGCCAATATATTGTTCTAAGAAGGGATTTGAAAACCTCTCCCACCACTTTTATCATAATAGATTTAATTATCAAGCAGTTGATGATGGAGGTGAGTTATCTATAGGCAAGAGGACGCTGACTTTTTTGGAAACAAGGATGCTTCACTGGCCGGATAGCATGTTTACATATGATAGAAATGATAAAATTTTATTTTGCAGCGATGCCTTTGGACAACACTACGCCAGTTTGGAAAGGTTTGATGATGAGATTGAGGAAGATATTATGCCGCATGCAAAAAAGTACTTTGCAAATATTCTTTTAGTCTACGCTCCTCTGATCCTTAAGCTACTTGAGAAGGTACAAAAGCTTGGTTTAGAATTCAACATTATATGCCCTGATCATGGGATTATGTGGCGCAGGGATATCAATGAGATAATAGAGGCTTATGTTGAGTGGAGCGAACAGAAACCTAAAAAGAAGGCCCTGGTAATTTATGATACTATGTGGCACAGCACAGAGATGATGGCTGAGGCTATTATTGCTGGTATTTCAGAGCAGGGTGTAGCTGCTAAACCTATAAACATAAGGAAATCTCATCGCAGTGACATTATGACAGAATTGATGGATGCGGGGGCAGTAATTGTCGGATCGCCAACGTTGAACAATGGCCTCTTCCCTACAGTCATAGATGTTTTAACCTACATTAAGGGATTGAAGCCAAAGAATAAAATTTGTGCAGCCTTTGGTTCATATGGATGGAGTGGGGAGGCTGTGAAGTTGATTAATAGGGAATTTGAGGAGATGAAATTGGATATTATCGATCCGGGTATCAATATCCAATTCGTTCCTGATGAGGGGGGACTAGAGGCATGCCGTGTGCTTGGTAGAAAAATTGGAGAAGCCCTATCTAATAGGAGTAAATGATTAATAATTGGAGGATACGCATGAAAAAGGCACTAATCGCTTATTATAGCAGAACGGGTAATACGGAAAAAATGGCAAATTATATTGCTGAGGGTATTCGCATTGATGGCAATGAGGCGGTTGTAAAGAGTATCTCTTCTATCAAAAAGGATAAGGATTTACAGAACTATGATGGTTATATTCTGGGTTGTCCCACATATTATAGTGATATGACTGATGGGATGAAGACCTTCCTGTTTATAGTTGATAAAGCTCAGCTTCAGAATAAGATTGGGGGCACCTTTGGGTCATATTCCCATAGTGGAAATGCTCCGGCAAAAATTTTTGATACAATGGAGCATGTTTTCAAGATGGATATGACTGACCTTGGAGCATTCAATCTAAAGGATGATATATTAAAAACTGATGAAGGCTTGAGGGCCTGTCAGGAATATGGCAAGAGCTTAAGCCAGAAGATGGGAAAATAAATCAGGTATTTCACTATAGATGCCTTGATTGATAGAGGTAAAAATAGTTATATTTGCATCGTTTTATATTACTGGAAAGGGAAAAATATGAAAAAGATAGAATATGAGATAACCAAGCATGAAGCTGAGACTTTTGATCAATTAACCTATTTTTGTTCAGAAGCTGGGAAATGTAAGCTTGAACAGATAACTCTGAGCCAAATGAACATCCTCAATAATCTATTAAACGAAAGAGGGAAGCAGGGGTGGGAGATGATTCAACTCTTCTTTGGAAAGGACGGCATAATTGTCTTCTGGAAACGAGAAATTAGAAGAGGAAGTTCCTCCACCAAATAAGATGAATCGCAAAGTTACAACAAATATTGTGAAAGGTGTTCATTATACAATACTCTATCAACAGGAGAAGGATTATGAAAAGGTTAATTCCCCTATTGTTCATTAATTTATTACTCTTTAAGGGAACAGCGCTTCCCCATTGTGAAGTGCCATGCGGCATTTATGATGATGAAATGAGAATTCATATGCTCAAAGAGCATATAAGAACGATCAGGAAGTCCATGGTGTCCATCATGGATTTATCAAAAGAGAAGAAAAAGAATTATAATCAGATAGTACGGTGGATCAATAATAAAGAAACACACGCAAATTATATACAAGATATAGTATATCAATATTTTATGGCTCAGCGTATAAAACCGGTTAAAAGTAGCGACAAAACTCTATATAACAAATACATTAATCAAATAACATTGCTCCATAGAATGATTGTCTATGCAATGAAGGTAAAGCAGACAAATGATATCAAATATGTGGAAGAGTTGACCAAGCTTGTACATGAGTTTCAAGGAATCTATTTTAGTAATAAGAGATAATTTATAAACATATACTCTACACCTTCATTGAAGGATATTACGGTATTTCCCTAACTTAAATATTAAGAAATAACAATAATCAGAAGGCATATACAAAGGAGGATAATATGAGTTCAGAGCAACAGGTTATAAATACAATTCAAGAGAGGAGATCAATCAATTTTTTTGATCCTGAAAGGGCTATTAGTGATGACACAATCATGGAATTGATTAAGATCGCCAATCTCTCACCATCTTCATTGAATTTACAGCCTTGGGAGGTTGTAGTAGTAAAAAAATCTGAGAAGAAGAGTGTTTTAAGGGGTTGCGCCTTTGATCAGCCAAAGGTTGAGGAGGCATCTGCTGTGTTGATTATGATTGCTAATCCCAATGCAGTAGAGGAGAATATAGACAAGGTAGTTGATAGCTGGCTTAAATTAGGCTACATCCAATCAGATGGCGTTGAAAGAACCAAAGGAACAGCCCATAATCTCTACGGAGATAAGGATAGCCTACAAAGAAAGCTCTTTGCTGTAAAGAATACAGCGTTATTTGCCATGACCCTTATGATAGCCGCAAAAGGGATGGGGCTTGAAACTCATCCTATGGATGGAATAGATGAAGGGAAGATAAAAAAAGAGTTTAACATACCTGATGACAGAATAATTCCGATGATCGTTACTCTTGGTTATCTAAAGTCAGGCATTGACTTGTTGCCGAGGGCTTTCAGGAGGGAAGTATCGGATTTTGTTAAGAGTGAAAACTATTAAAATTAATCAAGGGATCAATTATAAATAGAGTTTATATCTTTTAGATAAAAAATTCACATTTAATCAATATTAAATGTATGAGAACTTATATTAATCCCACATATTAATTACAATAGTAATAAATTTATTATCTACAATTTGGAGGACTTTCGTGAAACAAAAAATTTTACTAACAATTGATGGATTGGAACTTTCAGAGAAAGCAGTTGATTATGTAACTAAAGTCATAAACTCTGAAGATGAAATTACACTATATAATGTGCTGCCTCGTCCATCTGCAGTCTGTGAGTTAGATGAACCATCACTCACTCCGCTCTTTAAAAAACACCAGAAAGCATTTTGCGCCTTAGAGGATAGCAAGAGGGATATTATTAAGGATTTCATGGAGAAGGCGAAGAAGAAAATTATGAAAACTGGGATATCTTCAGATAATTTAGTGATAAAGGTGGAAAATCAGACTGAAAATGTGGAGAATCACATTATCAGGGAAGCTACAAATGGTGGATATGATACTATCATATTAGGGAAGAAGGGATCATCGAAATTAAATGATATTATTTTGGGAAGCATATCTCATAAAATATTGCAACTAGCGAAGGACATAGCTGTTACAATTATTACTTAGTATACTATTCCCTCCTCAGATAATGTCTTGAATTGTATCCCCCTACATGGAGCTATTTATGTAATTGATTAACCTTCAATGATTATGGATCCTTGATAACCAGGTGTGAGATATCCCTTTATAATGATAAGACTGCACAGATAGGGTGATAGAAATAATCACAGAGATTTAGTTAAAGTAGTAACATTCTTCCTGTTTAGGATTTATAAGTTACAATGTGGAAATATTTCTTAATCTTCATATTTATAGTCCGTTCAGCATCCTCTGTTAAGGCTCAAGGTGTTGACTATTTTTTGGATATGGCATTGAAGTACAGCCCCTTAGTTAAATCACAAATCCATAGAATGAATGCGGCAGAGAAGTTATATGACAAGGAGAGTATCTTTCAACAGAATCCAATATTCAGCATTGGCTACTCCAATATTCCTTTATCGGACTGGCCGGCTCTGGATAAGCATTCTATGTCAGGTATAAGCATTGGAGTATCTCAATACATAGCAAGTCCATGGGGGGATACATATAGAAAGCGGACATTCTATCAGAAATATCAATCCGAAAAGGAGTCATTAAAAGAGACCCAGAACCTCTTAATTTTCCAGGTTCAAAGCGCTTTTCACAATATCTTGTTTTTATATAAGAAACAGAATATCCTTAAAGAGAACATGAAAGTCCTTGCTGATGTTTTAAGACTCGTGGAGTCGCTTGTGTCGGTTAATAAAATGAACAGTTCTCATCTTTTGAAGCTAAGGGGTGATGTGTCAGCCCTAAACAATCGAATAATTGAGCTGAACGGTGATATTTCAATAGCAAAGGCTGATATGGAGAGGATATGTGGCATTGCCTTAAATTGGGACATTACTGATAAATCAATAGACTCATGGATAGATGCCAACAGGGCTAAGGGGAATTTTGAAGGGTTTCATGTAGAAAATCACCCACTCTATAGAAAGGTATATTCTCATTATGTAGGGGAGAGGGCTGCTTATCAACTTGAAATCGCAAAGCTAAATCCGGGAGTCATCTTTGGCTTTGATTACAGAATTCGCCAGGAGATTCCGGGAAAGGATAATGGCGAAGATTTTCTCTCCTTTAAGGCTTCGATGCCAATTCCTCTTTATTATGCTTTAAAGGAACGACATAGTATAAATGCTGCAAAGGAGAAGCAAGATGAACTGAAAGAGATACTCAAAGGAATTGAGATTGAACTTTCCACAAAGTGGAAGGGCGAGAAAGAGAATTATTCAAAACTTTTGGAAGCCTTTACTAGCTATGAGAAGCAAGTCCTTCCTTCTTATTGGTCGGCATATGAGGCTCAGATTGCTTCACTTTCTGGTGGCAATATTAACCTGCTCGATGTGTTAGATGCATATCGTTTATATCTGAATGCTTCACTGGAAGCTGCTCGTTTATATAGAGATTTAATGATTAGCGGACTCAGGTTGAATTATCTAATATATAAATTCCCAGGTAAAGAGGGAATAGACCAGCAGATGGGGAAGCATTAATGGGTATAATTCTGGATGAGGATATGGGATTAAAGAGATTTGCTCAGTTCATTCTAATATTCATGATAATGTCATTGGCACTAAGCGATATCACATGCACTAGGGAGCGGAGTGTTTTGTCTGATGAAGGCTATTATACATGCTCAATGCATCCTCAGGTGCTTCAGCAGGAATCCGGCGAGTGTCCTATATGTGGGATGAAACTGACATTTGTTCCGAATGTAGGGGGAAACAATGGTGATGAACATGCTAAAGATGATTTTGATAAGGATAGAGGGCTAGGCCATAAAACAGATAAGGATGATAAAGTGACAGGTTTTTTCCAATTTTCCATGGCTGATGATTTGCTCCAGAATGCGAAGGTGTACACTGTGCCGGCTAAAAATGAGCAATTTACAATGAACAAATCATATTCAGGTCACATCGACTATAATGAAGATCCAAATAAACTCGTTATAATTACAACAAAGTATGATGGTTGGATTGAAGAATTGTATGTTTCCAAGGAGGGTCAGCTTATACATAGGGGAGAACTTCTCATGGGTGTTTACAGTCAGAAGATACTTGCAGCCATGGAAGAATACATTACTACCTTTCAGTCATTAAAAAAGAACTATGTATCACAGGGAAAGGGTGGGGGTGATCTTTTAAAGGATCCTACAATTGTGGCCTCAAGGCGTAAGTTAATATACCTAGATGTTCCTGCTTCACAGATATCATCCCTTGAGAAAACCGGAAAAGCTGAGCGCTTAACATATTTTCGTTCGCCCATAAGCGGAGTTTTAATCAAGAAAAATGTGCTTCAGGGTTCGCATATTAAATCTGGGCAGGAACTCTTTAGGATTGCAAATCTAAAATCACTCTGGGTTTTCATACATATTTTTGAGAAGGATATTCAATTTATTATAAAGGGACAAAGGGTGTCAATTCAGACCACAGCATATCCAGGGAATAAATTTTCAGGGAAAATAGATTTAATCTACCCTTTTTTAGATATGAAGACCAGGGATATTAAGGTTCGAATTGTTGTGCCGAATGATAGATTATTATTAAAACCAGGAATGTATGCGAGTGTAAAAGTTCATTATCAATTGCCAAGTAAGGTTATAACTGTGCCCGAGTTCTCGATTATTTATTCCGGGGAAGAAAATTATGTTTTTGTATCATTAGGTAAGGGGAGTTTTGAGGTTCGTCCTGTTGTGGTTTTGGTACGATCAGGAGGAACGGCCATAATTTCAAGCGGTTTGGAACGTGATGAACTGGTTGTGGCGAATGGTCAATTTCTTCTCGATTCAGAAGCATCATTGAAAGAGGCGATGCACAAGGGACAGATGGCCGGTCATCGACATTAGTAAAGGCAAATTAAACATAATATTTTATTATGAATAGATTAATTGAATGGTGCATCAATAACCGTTTGTTGATAATAATATTAGTTGTTACGCTTTTGTTTATGGGAATTTGGAGCATGTTCCGGGTAAAGATGGACGCCATACCGGACCTCTCTGATACACAGGTAATAATTCAGGCAACATATCCTGGGCAACCTCCGCAGGTTATGGAAGACCAGGTAACCTATCCCCTCACAACCAAGATGCTTTCAGTGCCATTCGCTAAAACGGTTCGTGGGTATTCGTTTTTTGGGTTTAGTTTGGTTTATATTCTCTTTGAAGATGGAACTGACTTGTATTGGGCGAGAAGCAGGGTGCTTGAGTATTTAAGCGGAATGCAGGGTAAGCTACCGGATAAGGTTAAGCTCGAACTTGGCCCGGATGCCACATCTATTGGATGGATTTTTGAATATGCTCTTGTCGATAATAGCGGAAGGCATACTCTCGCAGATTTAAGAGATTTACAGGATTTTGTTCTTAGATATGAATTAACCTCTCTGCCAGGTGTAAGTGAGGTCGCTTCAATCGGGGGTTTTCAAAGGCAGTTTCAGATAGAGGTTGATCCTAATCTTTTATTGCAGTTCGGCATCTCTATTGGGGATATTGAAAAGGCAATTCAAAAATCAAACATGGAGATGGGCGCCCGCCTTTTCCAGCAGGCTGAGACTGAATATATGATCCTAGCTAAGGGTTACCTGAAGGCAATTGAAGAGATCAGGTCAATCCCCATCCGATTCTCACATCAGGGCGCAGTGCTGAAGCTGGGCGATATCGCTCATATTACAGAAGGGCCAAATATTCGGCGTGGTCTTTCTGATCTTGACGGCAATGGAGAGGTTGTAGGCGGCATAATTATTATGCGCCATGGTGAGGATGTGCCGAGAACCACGGACAGGATTAAAGCAAAACTTGATATCATTAAGAAGGGCCTGCCTGATGGCGTTACAATTGAGATAACCTACGACAGATCAAAACTAATCTATAGGGCAGTAAACAATCTTGGAACGAAGATAATTGAAGAATTAATAATCGTATCAATTGTTACTATCTTCTTTCTGCTGCATTTTCGCTCAGCAATGGTAGCATTGATTATTCTTCCCCTTGGAGTCATCACCTCTTTCTTGCTGATGTATTCCCTTGGTGTTGCCGTTAACATAATGTCACTAGGCGGTATTGCCATCGCTATTGGAGTGATGGTGGATGCCAGTGTGGTGATGGTGGAGAATACTCATAAACATCTGGCACAATTAGAAAAAAGCAAGAAGAAACTCAATGATGCATTATATTGGAAGGCGGCTAAGGAAGCAACGCTAGAGGTTGCACCTGGCCTTTTTTGGTCCATGATAATCATTATAGTTAGTTTCTTTCCAGTCTTTGCCCTCCCTGAACAATCCGGGAGGTTATTTATTCCCCTTGCCTTTACTAAGACCTTAGCCATGACATCCAGCGCTTTGCTCGCTGTTGTCTTTCTCCCAATACTTGTTGGTTATTTCGTAAGGGGTAAGATCCCATCGGAGGAGAAACATCCAGTAAGCAGTTTGTTGATTAGGATATATCATTCGGTTATTAGCTATAGCCTGGATAACAAAAGGAAGATAGTGATGGGAAGTGTTATTGTGTTACTTTTTAGTTTAATACCGATCATGGGAGTAAAAATTCCATTCACCGATGTTGTTTTGCTGAAACCTATAGGTTCGGAATTTATGCCTCCGCTTGAAGAGGGAGATCTTCTATATATGCCTACCACCATACCTGGCATATCAGTGGCGAAGGCGCGTGAGATTTTAATTGAAACTGATAAATTGATAAAAAAAATTCCTGAGGTTGATAAGGTTTTTGGAAAAATAGGAAGGGCTGAAACAGCGACTGATCCTGCGCCACTCAGCATGATAGAGACAACCATACTAATTAAGGATAGATCAGAGTGGCGTGATGGCATGACAATGGAAAGGATTATCGATGAACTGGACAGAACGGTTAAGCTTCCGGGTCTTGTTAATGCTTGGACTATGCCTATTAAGACAAGAATTGATATGCTGTCAACAGGGATAAAGACTCCGTTAGGCATAAAGGTGATGGGTGATAATCTTGGAAAGCTCCAGGAGATAACCGGGAGTCTCGAGGGTCACATTTCAGCAATACCAGGTGTCAGTAGTGTAATAGGCGAGAGGGTGGAGGGCGCTAACTATGTTATATATGAGATTGACAGGGTGCAAGCAGGCCTTTATGGACTATATGTCTCAGACATTCAGAGAGTGCTCACCTCTGCTCTTGGAGGCAGGGGAGTGACTCACATTATTTCCGGAATCTATAGATGGAGCGCAAATATTCGCTATTTGAGAAGTTATAGGGAATCAATCGATTCATTGAGGAATATCTACATCCCCCTTCCCAGAGGGGGACAAATTCCAATATCTGAGGTTGCCAGTATTAGGATTGAGAAGGGGCCGGGTGGGATTAAGACAGAGAACGCGCGTTTAACCTCTTGGCTCTATGTTGATACCAGATTATCCGATATCGGAGGTCTTGCAGATAAGATAAAAAATCATATCGATCAGATGATTAAAGAAAAAAAAATTCCATGGGAAACTGGCTATACATATATGATAAGCGGTCAATATGAGCAGATGAAACTCGCTGCGGATCGAATGTGGGTATTGATCCCAATAGTAATTCTAATAGTATTTGTTATTCTCTTTATTCATTTTAAGAATGCCTCACATCCTTTATGGGTAATGATTACTGCAATCTTCTTTGCGCCGCTAGGAGGATTGTGGTTTATGTATTTTGCAGGGCATAATAGGTCGGTTGCCTCAGATGTTGGATTCATTGCGCTCATAGGATTGGCCGCTGAAACCGGAGTAATAATGCTGGTTTATCTTGATGAGGCATTGAAGCAGCTTAGAGAGAAGAAGTTTAAGAGGCTGCGCGATGCAGTGATCCACGGCGCTGTGATGAGGGTTCGCCCTAAAATAATGACAGTAATGACGACTATGCTTGGACTGCTTCCGATATTTTGGGGAACAGAGGCAGGCAACACAGCCATGAGAAGGATAGCCTCGCCAATGGTTGGGGGTCTTATTACATCTACTGTTGTAACACTTATACTTGTTCCGGTAATATTTGAATGGTGGTATGAAAAGAGGGTGGAATAAGCTGCAAAGGCTGAATATTTTATCCTTTTTACATATAATAATAAAGACTAAATATAATATTAAGGAGGTTTTACTATGGGTAAAACATTTACGTTTTTTTTGATTCTCTCCTTTGCATTGTTCTCCTTCTCAGGGATATCCTGCAAGGAGGATGTTAAGCTTGGTGATGCAGGGGGACAAATAAAATGTCCGGTTATGGGGGGGAATATCGATAAGAATTCTTATCAGGATTACAAGGGCAAGAGGGTATATTTTTGTTGTCCGGCATGCAAGGAAAAATTCGATAAGGATCCTGACAAGTATATGAAAAAGCTTGAAGGTGTAAAACTTGATGATGTCCCTGCTGAAAAGGGGATGCATAAGGGACACAGTCACGAAGTATATTGAGAAGAGCAATTATAGTATGTATGTAACTACTCAGCTAATGCCATTCCTGCGGATGCAGGAATCTTATTGTCTAATAGTGTATATGAAAAAAACATTAGAGTAGTTACGTTTGTATTTATTTTGAGTTCAATAGCTGTTAATTGTTCTGGAGTATTAATGATCTTCTGCTGATAGTCAGCGCACAGAGTAATCAATACATCCTCTCAAAGCGGATGAAAAAGCTGCGTGAAGTGATCTCGAAGGGGTTATGAAGATAGATAAGAAGGCCAGAGTGATAACTTTTATGGAAATTATCACTCTGGCTTAGGTAATATTCTTCTAACCTGGGTGATAATGCTTCTCATCTTGGTTAGAATCCTTCATACTTTAGATTATTGATTTTAAATGTTAATTAATCCTGTGCATAAATAATATCAAAGAAGATAAAAAACACTCTAATATTATGAAAAGTGTTGATATATGTAAAAAAGCCCTCAGCAAAAATAATAGATGTGGCGAATTGATCAACATGAAGAGCTTATTTTATAATTTTTTTTTGTGCTCTATGTGGTAAAAAAAAAACATATAACCAGGCAATACAACCGACCTTTACTTCACTGCACTCTGTAAAGGTGGTTGATTTCAGCGTTGAGTCGGTTGAAGAAGTACAATATTCAACTATTAATAGTAGATCTGTTATAGATCTATTATCGACTTCATTTACTAATTTGGGACATTTACAATGGAGAATTACAAATGGCTGGATACAGTTGATACGACCATGATCAGTTGATGATGAAAAAGGAGATATAATGAAAATTTATGATCTTTATACAGATAGGGGGGGTACATTGCTTGCTGATGGTACGAAACTTGGCAAAGATGACCTCTGTGTGGAAGCCATTGGAACAATAGATGAAACCAATTCGTTTCTTGGTTTGATATACGCGCAACTCATGGACGATGATCTCAAAGAAATGATTGATGACATTCAGCGAAACCTATGTCGCATCAATTCTGTTTTAGGGAATGCTGAAGTAAGCTTTGATGAACATAGGGTTAAAGCAATAGAAAAGATGATTCAAAAGCTTGAAGACGATCTTACGCCTTTGAGTAATTTCGTTCTGTCGGGATCAGGTGTACTCTCTGCACAGATTCAATTTGCCAGGGCACTGGCGCGAACAGCTGAACGACGTGTAGGGGCGCTGAAGGTGGAAAACGAAAACGTTTTGCCGTTTCTCAATCGGCTTTCGGATCTGCTATTTCAAGTGGCCCGCACAGTCGATAAGCGGGCCCATAAGCCTGAAAGGCTATGGACAGGTGGGTGAGGCAGATTGTCAATCGTTAAGAATAATGGTATGAATATAGTAAGATTAGCCATTTATGTAACTATGTATTCTTTCTAAAAGAGTCAATACATTTAAGGAAAATGTCTTTCAGAGATGTAGCATGTTAACCTATCAAGATTACTGAAAAACAATTCATTCATTGAGTATGAAAAAAATTTATGTTGTATATAAAGTGATTGCTCTTGAGTAAGTGGTAATGTTAAAAATCAATATCTAATCAACAAGGAGTTAACAGATGAAAATAATAATTACAAGCCAATGTATGGGAGACCGTAATTGTAACAATTTATGCCCTGAAGTATTTGAATATGATGAGGATGAACTGAAATCCATTGTCAAATTTGATGAGATACCTGATCAATATAAGGATATTTGTCGACAGGCGGCCAAGGAGTGCGGAGCCGATGCAATTCAAATCGAAGAATAGTAATTATTAATAAATCATTGAGGTTATCGTTATGGGTAGGTTTAGGGAGAGTCAAACAGCTAAAAATTTGCTAATATCATATGCTTTTGAATCTCAGGCGACAACACGTTATATTTTTTTTGCCAATAAGGCTATTGAGGACGGTTATATCCAAATAGCTAGTATTTTTAAGGAAACAGCAGATCAAGAATGTGAACATGCCTTGCGTTTTTTCAAGTTTTTCAATGGAGGAGAACTGGAAGTTACTGCTAGTTTTTTAACCGGTGTGATTAAAACAACCCTAGATAACCTGATGGCGTCAGCTGATCTTGAACGATATGTTCATACTGAACTGTATCCTGGCTTTGCAAAAGTCGGCCGAAAAGAAGGTTTTGATAAAGCTGCTGGTTTTTGGGATGCGATATCTATTGCAGAAGCCCAGCATGAAAAAACATTTTTAGCCCTGTCAGAGAGTATTAAAAATAACACGATTTTTAACCGACATAAAAAAACTGTATGGCGATGCATGAATTGCGGTTATATTCATGAAGGTGAAAGCGCTCCGGATAAATGCCCAGCATGCGTTCGACCAATCGGATATTTCGAGCTTTTTATAGAAAACTGGTAATATGCAGCGAGCTATTACCAAAAGTTGTGGATTGATAAAATTATATCCACCAGCAGAATATATATTCTAAGCTGCTTCCTTCAAGACAGCATCCTTGAATATTTTATCCTTTAAAACTAAGGGTATCATTTCATAACC
>JAXHTS010000004.1 GCA_034190085.1 Spirochaetota bacterium | reverse complement strand
CTGCTGTATTAAAATCTGTTGGCAAATTGGATCATGTTGGTTCATGCAGGGCGACACTATTGAACCAGAGGCTTTCTCCAGCTCAACTGCAGGGAGAGAAGGGTTTCAGGTTATGGAGAGACTACATGAAGACCTGGCATGAATTGGGCATTGGTCATGTGCAGTTTAATATGGTTGATAATGAGACGCTATACGCTGCCCAGAAGGATCCTGAGAAATATAGCGAATTGCTGGTTAGGATTGCCGGATATAGCGCGCATTTTGTTGAGATGAATAAGATGACACAGGATGCGATAATAGCCCGCAATGTTCAGGAGATGTAGCCTACAATAACTTATCTCCTATCCCATTTTATAACCATTAATTATACATATGTTTCCTCTACCCCTGAGGGAAGAGGAAACATATGAAGGCATTAACTCTTTTATTATCTTGGGACTGGATATTAGTAAAGTGGAATTACGTAGTACAGGAGATAAGTTATATTGTGAAGTATTGATCTATAATAGAAATATATACAATTGGGAGGTATGTTCTAAGATGAGGAGGAATATATATATTTCAGTCTTTGTTTTATTAAGCTTCTTTGTAAGTGTAATACTACTCACTAATGCTATTGCGAAAAAGGATGCAAAATATGTATGGAAAATGGGGTTAGTCATGCCAGATGCAGCTTTTGCTTCGGAATATTTTAGAGATGAAATATTAGCTAGCATAGAGAGGGTGACTAATGGTGAACTCACGATGGATCTATATTGGGGCGGCACAATGGGAGATGAGGAGGATTATATAGCCAAGATGAGGATTGATCAACTTCAGGCTGCAGGTTTATCAGTGGGTGGTGTTCTTATGGCTTGCCCTGAGATGGGTGTACTGCAACTTCCTTTTCTGTTTAATGATTTTGAGGAGGTCGGTTATATTAGGAATAAATTGGGAACATTATTTACTGATATTTATAAAAAAAATGGTTACAAAATGTTAGTATGGTTTGATCAGGATTTTGATCAGATATATTCAACAAGATTTGAGATGAGGAATCATGAGGACTTTAAGAAGTGTAGATTTTTAACACATGCTGGCAAACTTGAGGAGGAGTTAATTAAGGCGCTTGGAGCAAGTCCAATACCTGTAGGTGTGCCAGAGGTTGTTCCTTCAATGAGAACCGGTGTATGTAATGCTTGTATTTCTCCTGCTGTCTGGTGGATGGGAGCTCAACTCTATACAATAACAAAATATGTTAATACATACCCTTTAAGATATTCCCCGGCCTCAATGGTAGTATCAATGAAGGCTTGGAAGAGTCTCCCTGCAAAACACAGGAAGGCTGTTAATAGAGAATTGCCAATGATGGGGAAAAAGTTCAACGATATGATGAAAGATATGAACAAAAAGTGTCTAAGAGCAATGATAGATTATGGGATAAAGGAGGTCAAGTTGACTTCAGAGGAGATTGAGGAATTCAGAAAAAGGACAATGCCTTTATGGGATAAGTTAGCTGGTAAATTATACCCAAGGAAGCTTTTGGATGAGATAGTATATCATTTAAGGATATATCGCGCTAGGCATGTTACTAAGGGATAAAATATATAAATGCAATATAATCTTGTATAAAGCAACAATACAATGGAGTTATTAGTATTAAATAATTTATTTAAGATAACATTGAAGGAGGTAGGGAAATGGCAAGATGTGGTGATTGTAGAAATTTTATTCCCCCACTGCTAAATTCTGCAGCTAGTATGGGAATGTGTAAAGGGATTTTAGATGAGGATGGATTGGGTAAAGAGGTTAACCTATATGCAGACACTGATGGATGTCCCAAATTTGAGGAGCAGGACCGAATAAGGACTAATGTTTCTGAATTTGGTACCAGTCAAAATCTACGTATGGCTAGGGGGTTTGATGAAAAGTAAGTTTTAGTGTAATCAGCAATATCGTATTTTGAGATAGAAATAAAAAGGGGAGGTATGAGCATGGTACAGAGTGTAAAGGAGAAGAGCGAGAAAGAACTTTACGATGCCCGAGAATACTGGTGGTGGGCTGAGAAGAAGAGATCCCCAAGGCTCAACTATTTGAGAAAAGCTGTCTGGTCTAAAGCGACCAAGGGTTCTGCATGGCTGCCGGGAGTCAAGTTATGTCTTGATAACATCCGTTACCATACTAAGATATTCAAAGAGGCACCTCCATCAGAACCTATGATGCTAGCCAGAGCAAGAGCCTTGGCTGAAGTCTTAGACAATATGCCCATTTTTATCACAGATTATTCAAGGATTCAGGGATATCCAGGAGGCGCTCCACATCTTATTACCTGGATACCAACAGCCTCATCAATGATCAATGATGATCTAATAAACGATAGAACTGATATTATTGATGATGAGGATATTGAGGAAGCGAAAGAGATGGTGGAGTTCTGGAAGGGAAGGACCTACGAGGATGTATGTTTACAAAATTTTAGCCGTAAGGAAAAAGTAATGTCCCGTATGGCGGCAGATTTCGGGGGTGGTGGAAGAGACATTTCTGCTTTTGACTATGTAACCCCTCAACCTGAGTGGATGTATCAGGGTTTTGACTCAATAATAGAGTCAATTGATGAGAAGATGTCTGATGCGGAGAAAGCGGTGCGTGAAGCAAGCACCGCAGAGGAACAGATCTCATATATGGAAAAGATAACTAATTGGAGAGCAATGAAGATTTGTCTGGAGGCAACGATAAGGTACGCCAGGCGGTTTAGCCAATTGGCTAAGATAATAGCGGATAACTTTGAAACGGATCCGGACAGAAGGCAGGAACTCCTACGTATAAGCGAGACTTGCGAGAAGGTGCCTGCACGTCCGCCGGAGCACATATGGGAGGCCATACAGTTTGATCATTTTGTGCAGATAGCCTACAGGTTAGAGTGGCATAACGCTGCATGGCCATGGCGTCAGGACTATTGGCACTGGCCCTTTTACCAGAAGGACGTGATTCAGGAAAAGAACCTTACAAGGGATGAGGTGGTTGAATATTGCGCTGAATGGATGATCGCTGGTTATACGATAGGCAAGTCATGGCTCAGGGTGGGCAGAGAGGTTTTGCAGGGTAGTCCGGGGCCTTACGTATGGACTATCGGTGGAATGGATGAGGAGGGGCATGATGCGTGCAACGATCTCACAGATTGTTATCTTGACGCAGCCATGATAAGCAGGGTAAGCGATCCCACCTTTAGTTTTCGATATCACTCTAAGGCCCGTATAGAAACCCTAAGAAAGGTGTTTGATTGTATTCGTCATGGACTGGGTTATCCATCCATAAGAAATGATGATGTGCTTATCCCAAATCTCATACAATGGTTTGGTCATCCATTAAGGGATGCTAGACGTTGGGTACATCAGGCCTGCATGGCTCCTGCTCCGGATACAAAGATGGGGGCGCCGGCATTAAGATATCCCCAAGCCTCCTTACCAGCAGGATCCAAGGCAGTATCTTTAGCAATTTTTGATGGTATTGATGTTGTCACTGGGATGCAGATAGGCGCTAAGACAGGGGATTGCGATAAATATGATACCTTTGATGATTTTTATAATGCATGGTATGAGCAACTTAAAACGGGTTTTAAGAGATCCACAACGTTGGAGCATAAGAATAGGGAGGTAGAAGCAAAATATTATCCAAAACCGATGACATCATCCCTTTATGAACGCTGTATAGAGACAGGCGAGAATAGCGCACGATCTAAGGAACGGAGTAGTTTATGGTTTACCCTCTTTGCCTTTGGGGATACTGGTGACTCTTTAGCAGCGGTTAAGAAGCTTGTATATGAAGAAAAGAAGTATACCATGGGTGAGTTAAAAGCAGCATTACAAGCGAACTGGGTTGGTTATGAGGATATGAGGATGGACTTTGTAAAAGCGCCAAAGTGGGGCAATGATGATGACTATGTGGATCAGATATGGGTTAGGATGTATGAGGACCTAGGAAAAATGTCATGGTCTGTGCGGGATATCTGTGGCTCTCCATGGCCAACCCTGCCTGAGAGTGTTAACACTCATATAGCCCTTGCCAATCAGATCGGAGCCTTACCCAACGGAAGAAGATTGGGGGATCCAATATATGATGGCGGATGCTCACCTGGTCCTGGTCTTGATAAGAAGGGACCTACTGCTGTGCTGAAATCTGTAGGCAAGCTGGATCATATTGGCTCATGCAGAGCCACGCTCTTGAATCAAAGGCTATCACCTTCCCAGCTACAAGGGGAGAAGGGATTCAGGTTATGGCGGGATTACATAAAAACCTGGCATGAATTGGGCATTGGTCATGTTCAATTTAATATGGTTGACAATGAGACGCTATACGCTGCCCAGAAGGATCCTGAGAAGTATAGCGAGTTGCTGGTTAGGATTGCCGGATATAGCGCGCATTTTGTTGAGATGAATAAGATGACACAGGATGCAATAATAGCCCGCAATGTTCAGGAGATGTAGCTTTATAAAAATTTCCCTCTCTTCCTTGTATTTAGTAGATAGGGAAAGACTAAAACAATAGGGAAACCAAAGGGTACTCTTCTTAATCTTGAGTATAATCTTTAGTTGCACATTATATATCTAAAACAGATGTATGAATGCATAAGACAGAAATACAATCATATATTATAGCTACACAATACAGAAGGGAACAATTGGAGGGGATTGTATGAAGAAAAGTAGATTTTGTATTACATATCTGGTTTTATTGGGATTCACTATTTCATTGATTGGATTCCAGGGCGCTTTAGCAAAAAAAAAGCCAAAGTATCTGCTAAAAATGGCGACGGTTGCGCCTGATGCAGCATATCTTTCTGATTTAATGAGAAAATATTTGGTTGATCGCTTTGAAAAGGTAACCAATGGAGAGGTTACTATTGATATGTACTGGGGAGGAATAATGGGGGATGAGGAAGATTATATTACAAAGATGAGAATCGGGCAGCTACAGGGATGTATATTATCAGTAGGTGGTGTCCTAATGGCCTGTCCTGAGATGGGTGTGCTGCAGCTTCCTTTCCTCTTTAATAATTATAAGGAAGTGGATTATATAAGGAAAAAGTTGGGTAAGAGATTTAACAACATATATAAGAAAAATGGGTATAAATTAGTCGCCTGGATTGATCAGGATTTTGATCAGATATATTCAACGAAATATGAGATGAAAAAAGCTGATGAATTTAAGAAGTGTAGGTTTTTAACTCATGCTGGTCTTCTTGAACAAGAGTTAATAAAGGCGCTTGGTGCGAGTCCAATACCAGTAGGAGTGCCTGAGGTTGTTCCATCAATGAGAGCTGGTGTTTGTAATGTGGCTATATCTCCGGCTTTGTGGTGGATGGGCACTCAACTCTATACAATAACTAAATATGTAAATCCATATCCATTTAGGTATTCTCCTGCGACATTGGTAATTTCATCTAAGGTATGGGTGAAACTGCCCAAGAAGCATAGAAAGTCTATTAATAAAATATTACCAGATTTGGAGAAGATTGCAAATAAAGAAGCGCATGATATTAACAGAAAGTGTCTTAAAGCGATGATTGATTATGGTGTTAGGGAGGTAAAAATGACACCTGAAGAGATCGAGGATTTTAAGAAGAGGACAATGCCTTTATGGAGTAATTTAGCTGGCAAATTATATCCCAAAGAACTTTTGGATGAGATTTTATATCATTTAAATATATATCGCTCAACGCATGCTAAGAAGGGATAGTAATTAATTGTATAAGGAGGTTTTAAGATGCCAAGATGTGGTGATTGTACAAATTTTATACCCCAAGTGGCAAATTCAGCTGCTAGTATTGGAATGTGCAAGGGGATTTTAGATGAGGATGGGCTTGGTAAGGAGGTTAACATGTATGCAGATATTGAAGACTGTCCTAAATTTGAAGAACAGGAACGAATAAGGACTAATGTAACCGAATTTACTAATAGCCCGAATCTGCGCATGGGACGGGGATTTGATGAAAAGTAAATATCGCTTATGATCAATTTCTTGATTGAGGGCTGGGAGTTGGATATTGAGGAAGAAAAATTCAAGGTTTTCAATAAATAAATTATTATCTATTTGATGAGATATATTACCTCATTAGGTACAGCAGATATTTCTATTCCCCTATTGTCCCCTCCCTATTGCCCTCTATTATGATTGATCATTTATAAATAAATACAGGAGGTATGCGATATGAAGAGGGGGAAAATTATTATTATAGATATTGTTATTTTATGTTTCATCATTGGATCTATAGATTTAACTGATGTTATAGCGAGGAAGAAGACAAAGTATTTATGGAAATTTGGTACAGTTATGCCAGATGCGGCTTTTCTTTCAGAATATATGAAAAATGATTTAATTGCATGCTTCGAAAAAGCGACTAATGGCGAACTTACTATGGATATTTACTGGGGCGGTATTATGGGGGATGAGGAGGATTACATTACAAAGATGAGAATTGATCAACTTCAAGGATGTTCTCTATCAGTTGGTGGTGTATTAATGGCCTGCCCTGAGATGGGTGTTGTACAACTTCCCTTTCTATTTAATAATTATAATGAGGTTGAGTATATTAGGAGAAAGTTGTACTCAAGATTTGTTGAAATTTATAAGAACAGCGGTTTGAAGATGTTGATATGGATAGATCAGGATTTTGATCAGATATATTCAACGAAGTATGAGATGAGAAAACCTGAAGATTTTAAAAGGAGCAGATTTTTAACACATGCTGGTACAATTGAGATTGAGTTAATTAAAGCCCTTGGAGGCAGTCCCATACCGGTGGGTGTGCCTGAGGTTGTGCCCTCTTTTAGGGCAGGTGTTTGCAATTCGGTTATCTCTCCAGCATTGTGGTGGATGGGTTCCCAGCTCTATACAATGACAAAATATGTAAACCCCTATCCATTTAGATATTCACCAGCTACTTTAGTAGTTTCAAATAAAGCATGGAGCAGGCTTCCGGATAAGTATAGGGTGGCTATTGATAGAGAACTACCAAGACTAGAGAAATTCATGAACAATATGGCACACAAAATGAATAGAGATTGTCTCAGGGCGATGATAAATTATGGACTAATCGAGGTAAAGATGACTCCTGAGGAGATTGATGTTTTTAGGGAGAGGACTAAGCCTATGTGGGATAATTTGGCAGGTAAATTGTATCCAAAGAAACTTTTGGAGGAGATAAAATATCATTTAAGGATATATCGAGACAAACATACTAAGAAGGGTTAAGATTACGGATAATGGTATTTCTTTATTTATCTGCATGTAATAACAAGGTTTTTTGCATATTTTAAACAAATATAATAATTATTAAAAATATCAATAATCATGGATGTAAATTTTTTATAAACATAGAAGGAGGTGATAGAGATGCCAAGATATGGCGCATGGCCGTAATCATTATAATTTGGCTATTAGTATGAATAGTAGATATAAAGAAAAGCAAGGTTTTAATATGATATAAGAAAATCTTATTACCATAATAATAAAATATAATTAATTCATTTATGGAGGAAGATATGTCAACTGAAGTACAAGAGAAGAGTGAAAAAGAATTATATGATGCTCGTGAATATTGGTGGTGGGCGGAGAAAAAAAGATCACCAAGGATTAATTATCTCAGAAAAGCAGTATGGTCTAAGGCGACCAAAGGATCAGCATGGCTACCTGGGATTAAATTATGCCTTGATAATATTCGTTGGCAAACAAAGATATTTAAAGAGGCACCTCCCTCAGAACCAGCTATGCTGACTAGAGCTAGAGCACTGGCTTCTGTGCTAGATAATATGCCCATTTTTATTACTGATCATTCACGGATTCAGGGTTATCCCGGCGGCGCTCCACATCTCGTCACCTGGATACCCACAGCCTCGACTATGATAAATGATGATTTATATAATGATAGAACAGACATTATTGATGAGGAGGATCTGGAAGAGGTTAAAGAGATGGTCGAGTTCTGGAAGGGTAGAACTTATGAGGATATATGTAAGCAATATTTTAATCGTAGAGAAAAGGTAATCGCGCTGACACCGAGTTTTGTTCAACCTGGAAGAGATATGATGGGATTTGATTATGTCACACCGCAACCTGATTGGATGTATCAAGGATTTGATTCAATAATAGCAAGCATTGATGAAAATATGGCTGAAGCTGAGAAGGCAGTTCGTGAGGCTAGCACCGCAGAGGAACAGACTTCATATATGGAGAAGATGAGTAACTGGAGAGCTATGAAGATATGTCTGGAGGCTACGATCAGATATGCAAGGAGATTTAGTCAATTGGCTAAAGTAATCGCAGATAATTTTGAGACTGATCCTGATAGAAGACAGGAACTTCTACAGATAAGCGAAACATGCGACAAGGTACCCGCACAACCACCAGAGCATATATGGGAGGCAATCCAATTTGATCACTTTGTGCAGATAGCCTACAGATTAGAGTGGCATAATGCTGCATGGCCATGGAGACAAGATTTCTGGCATTGGGAATTCTACAAAAAGGATGTTCTTGAGGAAAAAAACCTATCAAGGGAAGATGTAATAGATTATTGCTCTGAGTGGATGATTACTGCTTATTCTATTGGAAAATCATGGCTCAGGGCTGGTCGTGAAGTTCTACAAGGAAGTCCGGGCCCCTATGTATGGACTATTGGAGGAGTTGATGAGAAAGGACATGATGCATGCAACGATTTAACTGACTGTTATCTTGATGCAGCCATGATAAGCAGGGTGAGCGATCCCACCTTTAGTTTTCGATATCACTCTCAGGCCCGAACAGAAACGCTTAAAAGGGTATTTGATTGTATCCGTCATGGTCTGGGTTATCCGTCCTTAAGGAATGATGATGTATTGATTCCAAATATTATGCAGTGGTTCGGCCATCCGTTGAAGGAGGCAAGGCGTTGGGTTCATCAGGCTTGCATGGCACCAGCTCCTGATACGAAAATGGGAGCCCCAGCCTTAAGATACCCATCAGCTGCAATCGGTGGTGGATCCATGGGCATAGTTCTGGCTCTCCATGATGGACTAGATCCCATGACTGGGATGCAGACTGGCATCAAGACAGGTAATCCAGCCACTTTTGAGACCTTTGATGATTTCTATAATGCCTGGTATGAGCAGATGAAGTTCGGTTTTAAGACTGCCACAACAATGGAGCATAAAAACAGGGAGACAGAGGCTAAATTATTTCCTAAACCCATGACCTCATCTCTATATGAGCGATGTATAGAGTCCGGTGATAATAGCGCTAGATGCAAGGAAAGGAGTAGTTTATGGTTTACACTTTTTGCTTTTGGTGACACCGGTGATTGCCTGGCTGCAGTAAAGAAGCTCGTGTATGATGAGAAAAAGTATACAATGGCTGAATTAGTAACAGCGCTGGATGCAAATTGGGTGGGTTATGAAAATATGAGAATGGACTTTGTAAAAGCTCCTAAATGGGGAAATGATGATGATTATGTAGACCAGGTATGGGTGAAAATGTATGATGATCTTGGCAAGATGTCATGGTCAGCGCGTGATATCAATGGTTCACCATGGCCTACCCTACCTGAGAGTGTAAATACTCATATAGCTGCGGCCTCAATGATTAGTGCGCTGCCAAACGGACGAAGAATGGGAGATCCAATATATGATGGAGGATGTTCTCCAGGCGCTGGTCTAGATAAAAAGGGGCCAACTGCAGTGCTAAAATCTGTAGGTAAGCTGGATCATATTGGTTCATGCAGGGCAACGCTCTTAAATCAAAGGCTGTCGCCAGCTCAGTTGCAGGGGGAGAAGGGCTTCAGATTATGGCGGGATTATATGAAGACCTGGCATGAACTGGGTATTGGTCATGTTCAGTTTAACATGGTTGATAATGAGACGCTATATGCTGCCCAAAAGGATCCAGAGAAGTATAGCGAGTTGCTGGTAAGAATTGCTGGATATAGCGCACATTTTGTGGAGATGAATAAGATAACACAGGATGCGATAATAGCGCGTAATGTTCAGGAAATGTAGTTTAACAATTTTTCCCCAATTTATTTAATTGACTATTTTTAACTTTTTGTCTCCTCTCACCTCTATGAGAGGAGACAAGGAGGAACAATTATAAGCTATGAGAGAAGAGGAAATCAAAATAGGAATTTACCATCCATCATGAAGGCTAATGGGGATTTTATATATTTAGGATGAAAAATTTTATATATAACTACATGAGTAAATAACGAACTTAGTTTAATATGAAGTATAATTATTATTGATTATTGTATTAAGCATAGTGAATATTTATTTCTCCCCAATTGGTTTTATCAAGGATTTCCAAGTTTATTATATTTGGAGGAATATTTATGAGAAGAAGTAATAAATTTTATGTTTCAATTTGTATACTATTGTGTCTTTTATGTGGGATGATTGGACTATCTGAGGCAAAGAAAAAGAAGAATGCAAAATATGTATGGAAGATGGCAACAGTCGCGCCAGATGCAGCCTACCTTTCAGAATTTTTGAGAGATTCATTAGTAACTAAATTCGAAAAGGTTACTAACAACGAGGTTACTGTTGATATGTATTGGGGAGGGATAATGGGAGATGAGGAGGATTATATTACCAAAATGAGGATCGGCCAACTTCATGGTTGTGTATTATCAGTGGGCGGTGTTCTTATGGCCTGTCCAGAAATGGGTGTATTGCAACTTCCATTCCTCTTTAATAATTATGCGGAAATTGCTTATATTAGAAAAAAGTTGGGAAAAAGATTTAATGATATATACAGGAAAAATGGTTACAAATTAATAGGTTGGGGAGATCAGGATTTTGACCAGATATATTCAACAAAATATGAGATGAAAACTGCTGAAGAATTCAGGAAATGCAGGTTTTTAACACATGCCGGTCTTCTGGAACAGGAGTTAATAAAAGCCCTTGGAGGTAGTCCAATACCAGTTGGTGTGCCTGAGGTTGTGCCTTCTGTGCGGGCTGGTGTATGTGACACGGCTATATCCCCTGCCCTATGGTGGCTGGGATCACAGCTATATACAATAACTAAGTATGTAAATGCCTATCCATTTAGATATTCACCAGCTACACTAGTTGTTGCAATAAAATCATGGGATGCATTGCCTAAGAAGCACAGGAATGCCATTAATAAGGAATTACCTCAATTGGAAAAAAACCTGAATAAAAAAATTCATGAGATCAATAGAAAATGTCTTAAGGCGATGATAGATTATGGAGTGAAAGAGGTCAAAATGAACAATGAGGAGATCGAATATATTAAGAAGAAAACGAAACCGATGTGGGATAAACTGGCTGGCAAGCTGTATCCCAAAAAACTCTTGGATGAGATATTGTATCATTTAAAAATATACCGTTCAAAATATGCCAAGAAGGACAAAGATCAAGGATTATCATATTGGGAGTTATAGATCGCTCTTATGAATAATGATGACCTGATTAAATTAGAGAATTTGGGAGAGCATGTCACTTATAAACACATGTAACACAGAGTACTCCATTCTCCACTTTGAAGAATATAACCTGACGAGTATATAAGTGATATATTATTGTACTGAATTGATGAACGTGCTAAATATGCAGGGATTAATTGGAGGAAAATTATGAAGAAAATTAGATTATATATTATATTTATAGTATTATTGGGTTTTTCTATTGGAGTGATAGGATTTTCAGGAGCTATAGCTAAGAAGAACGCAAAATATGTATGGAAAATGGCAACAATTGCGCCCGATGCTGGTTATTCTGACTTTTTAAAAAATCATTTACTAACGATAATTGAAGAAATTACTAATGGCGAGGTCACTATAGATATGTATTGGGGTGGGGTAATGGGAGATGAGGAAGATTATATAACCAAAATGAGGATCGGCCAACTTCATGGTTGTATATTATCAGTAGGCGGCGTTCTAATGGCCTGTCCTGAGATGGCTGTACTGCAGCTTCCATTCCTGTTTTATAATTATGATGAAATTGAATATATTAGGAAGAAGCTAATAAAACGATTTACCGACATTTATAGAAACAATGGTTATAAAATGTTATTTTGGGGAGACCAGGATTTTGACCAGATATATTCAACGAAATATGAGATGAGAACCCCTGATGACTTTCGGAAGTGCAGATTTTTAACACATGCTGGGAAGCTTGAGGCAGAGTTAATAAAGGCACTGGGTGCGAGTCCCATCCCAGTTGGTGTTCCAGAGGTCGTTCCTTCTATAAGAACTGGTGTATGTAACGCTTGTATTTCGCCGCCCTTATGGTGGATGGGATCTCAACTCTATACTATTACAAAATACGTAAACACATATCCCTTTAGATATTCTCCTGCCTCTTTTGTATTAGCAATAAAAGCATGGGAGAAACTCCCTGAGAAGCACAAGAGAGCTATTGATAAAGAAATACCTCTAATTGAAAAGAAATTAAACAAAAAAATTCATGTTGATAACAAGAAATGCCTTAAGGCGATGATAGATTATGGAGTTAAAGAGGTTAAACTAAACCATGAGGAAATCAAGTTTTTGAAAAAGAAAACGAAACCGATGTGGAATAACCTGGCAGGCAAGCTGTATCCAAAGGAACTATTGGACGAAATAGTAAAACATTTAAAGATATACCGCTCAAAGTATGCGAGGAAGGGCAAGGATCAGTTGTCATCATATTGGGACCTATAAATCAACCTTGATAGATGCATATTACAAGATCCTATTTTAGTAGCTTCACATCTATGATCAAATATCAAAAAAATTTTGAATTAACTGATTATAGGGTTGCTATTACAATAGGTTCTCAAATTTAGATTTTTTTTATCAATGTACAATCCACACCAATGTTAAAAGTAATAACGCATACCCAGTCCTCCCCTAAGGTTGAAATCAATATCGTGTATAAAACGAAGTGTTGGGACTAATTCTATAAAAATCCCCAGTGGTATCTTAGGAGTTAAATACTCCATTCCAAAGGGAATTCTCAATTCAAGCCTATTCTCCTCCTCATCCAACTTCCATTTATGATCCTTCTTAAAATGATGAAATCCCACCCCAACACCCAAATAATTTAAGAGTCTGTTTATAGGAAAGATCTCGCTGAAATGCGAAAGATAATCCCCATATATATAATACCCTTCATCTGAAGGGTCTCCAATCCCAACATCAATGGAATTGCCTTCATCTATAAAAAACTTCCCCGTCAAACCGCTAAAACTACCAATCAAGAATCCAACACCAATCCTATTATCGCCAGCCTTAAGAGGATTACTATAAATAATTATAATTACAGTTACTATGGTCATTGTTTTTATCATATGATACGATCCCATTCAATATATTACTATCCCTTTTATTAGTAAGGTATAATCGCTTACTTAATAATGTCAACAACTACTCTTTCATGTTTATATAACTTTATTTTGACTCTCCCCCTCAATTTTATTATATTCTTATGGTTTGAGTATATTGACATTGTATTTTTCTCATAGAGGATTTTGGCAATTTAATTAAATCAATGGTTAGGGAGAACATTAAGGAGAGTGAAACTGAATGTTATTTACTAATATATTAAACCAATTGTTAATTAGGAGGCATATAACATGAAAAGTCTAACAGGTTTATTTAGGATAACATCATTAACAGTATTGCTGATTTTTGCTATTTCATGTTCAAATGACGATATTAGCAATTTTCAACAGAATGATCCTGAGCCTGAATTTAAGCTATTCAATATTTTGGATAATTATCCGGCATTAAGGAGTGCCTTCAACTCTGTTGATCAGCGTCGTTTTAACTCGTTACTCGCCATGGCGGTTAATGCTAATCTTCAGGAGACTAATGATATTCTTCCACTCGTTGATGATCTTATGAATAATCCAGGGCACCCTGTCACTGATCTTATATCGTACTCAAGAAATATTGTAGATAGAATAATAGAGCAGGATAAGCTCTATTTTACCTCTGTAAAAAAATATGAAGATTCCTCAAACAATTATTCTAACGATTTTTTTCGTTTCTATGATCTCATCTCAGATAGCAATTTGGAACTCTCGGATAATCTGGTAGCAATAATGAAAAAGGTGATTGGATATATTAAGGCCAGATATAAAGGCGATCAACTTGAGGATATGATTGCAGATGTGACAAATTATCTAAGAGAGGACGCAGGAGAGTCTATTGACACCATTATAAAGCATACATTCGACGGTATGGGAAAACTATTCTTACAGGCAAATGAAAATATGTGGCTTGATAGCATAGATAGGCTGATAACAGATCGCAGTAAAATAATGGGAATTGGGGAAAAGGATACAGGACTTGGAAATGCAACAAGGGGAATGGAGTCACTTCTGACCGGATTATATAATGTGCTGAAGAATAACTCGGTTAGGGATGATATATATAATCTACTCCGTCAAGTTGGCAACTTTCTTGGCTCAACAGTTGAGGACAAAGGTTTAAATGTCATACTACAACATCTCCTATGCAATATGGAGGATTATTTTACCCAGGGTGGAGATATTTATAGCTCATCAAATAACGATTACAACCAGGATGGGGATGTGTATATAAATGCAGAGCTTGGGAATACTGTGAAGGAATTCTTTCCAGCTTTATCAAGTCTTTTCATCAGGGGGGATAGAATTAATTCAATAATTACCGATGACGGGCAATGGGTTTATCCTCTGGAACTGCTTGCTAGAAATTTGAAAAGGGCTGATATTGATGTGGAGTCGCTTAATATTGAAGATACGCTTTATAAAATGATACGCGTTGATGGCAAGGGAAGGGATAGACTAACTGATTCCATGGCGGCTAATGTTTCCTATCTGGATCAACTCATCTTTATTCTGACAACTGCTAGTAATTTCGGATATCTGGATGGCGGAGATACAGGAGAAGGAAATCATGGTCATGGTCATGGAGAGTCCACAGGTGGAATCCTTACACTCAATGATTGTCTTTTTAATTTAACTAGCGGCTATATACTCGATGTGTTAGGAGCATATAATCTATGCTTAGATCATTTTGCACCTGGTGGGCCACACGGAGATTATGTTTACAGAAGTACAGATGCTTTTAATGAGAATGAAACAAGCGATAAAAAATTCTTTATGGATTCCAACTTTCCAGCATTACAATTAATGAGCGGCGAGACGGTTGGGGATGCAGGTTCTCCAGATGGTGGTTCAGGAACTTCTGATTGGAATTCCTTCAAGGCTTACTGTAAGGATGGGATTGAGGAGTCCAACACTGCTAGATGGATAATGGGATGGATTGCCCGTGCATGCTGGGAGGGAGAAGGCCCCTATTATTTCAAGGGAGAAGAAGAGAATTGCAAATATAAGGATGAGTGGAATACAGACTATTATCTGATTCAGCTTCCGGAAGGGCTCTCTGGTACAACTCGTCATTATGCCCCCAATGTTGTAGATCTTTCAGATGACAAAAAGCTTGTAGATACTGATGAGGCGGGATGTATAACCGTTCATGAGATGATAAAATCGGAGGACAACCGTGAATGTGACACATGGGTAGAGGCTATCTATAAGAATTTTCAGTGGCTTTTATTTGAAAAGAAATTCGTTTTTGTGATACCCTTGAGGATCGACATGGATGTGGTTGGAAGGGCAGCCGTTTATTTAAAGGTGGAAGCAAATGGCATTATTGGAGTCACAAAGGCTAAAAAGAATGATAACAATGGACAGTGGCTTGTTAATGGAGGATATGGAAATTCTACTGAACTGGGCGATGCGCGTATGTCAATTCTCCTTGGTGGAGCAGAAGGGGTTGCAAACATGGACCTCATTATGAATGAGGTTATTGGTGATGGCAATGTGATGCCTGATGTGTTTGCCGCCAACCTTTCGCCTGTCGAATATCTTGGATTCTTTACTCAAGAGGTGGTGGCCTCGAATAATGCTGATCCGGATAATGTACTAGTATGGGAAAAAAGGAACGGTATTCTTCCCATTCTTGTGGCTTTAGTCGGAGGATTGCATGAGTATACATCACGCAACGAGAGATATCCTCTCAAAACACTAACCGATGGTCTACTCCTATTGCTTGCTAAGCCGATGGTCTATTATCAGAAGGATAGCGGTAATAATCCCTATAACTGTTGGAAACCAAGATTAGAGGACGGGCACAATTATCTCAAGCCAGCGGTTCATCTTGATCCTGAAGCGGATATTGAAACCTATTATATGCCAAAGGACAATCCTACGCTTTTGACTATACTTTCAGAGAGTGACTATAAGAAATGTGACGGCATAATACCTCTACTATCCAAAACCAGATTGATAACATCCCTTCTGGCAGTGATTATGAAGCTTGGAGATCCTGAATTTGACGATCCTGAGGGATCGATATATGATGATAACTTTGATAACAACTTTGCTAACTGGGGTGCGAGGAGGAAGGTTTTCTACGGGCTTGAACAGGTCTTTTCAACAATCAAGACCACAAAGGGGGAAGCCCTTGCCAAAGGTTATATGAATATAGGTTATCCAGATTGGATGTTCTATGTTGATGATAACGAATTGCGTCAAGAGGATTTAAGATTAGCTACCTTTATAGAGGAACTGGTAGGTTCAGACTCAAGTGGAAAGGGAATCGCAGTATTTCCTGATAATCGTCCGAATCCTGAAGATTGGGATACCTTTAATAAAATTATGGAGGCACCTGTTGAGATGCTAAGCGATAATGGAATTTCGACTGGCAGTTATAACATAACCGAAGAGATAATAGGATTAATCGATAAGATTTTTAGGGGTGTAGACATTACTCATGAGGAAATAAGGGGTCTTTGCCATACAATGGGATCAGTATTTACTATATACAATAACAGCAAGGGAGATTGGGAATATCCTGGAGAATTGATGGATATCCTTACAAAGGAATTACCTGAATTGCTGGAAGTTTTTCAGGGTCACTATTCAAATCTATTCACCCTTTGCAATGCTATGATGAATGATGACGGCTTCCTGGAATACTTTTTGAAAGCGCTTCATTCCCCTTATCCCTCATCACAGGTATTTAGCGAACTCTCAGCATTTATTGGGACAGACCTCGTTGCACGATATGATTCACCACTATGGAGAGACCTGGCAGAATTGCTGAAGGATTTTGCTATATTGTCCGGCAAACAGCAAAATGAGCGCTCTAATAATTATGATATATTGAATATATCAAATCCTTTTAAAGCCTTGGGCGAATTATTATCAAATTAAATTTGCAAGGAGGTAGAGATATGATACGATCACTTTTGGGGACACTAATTCTATCAATAATGTTTATGTCATTCAATATTTACTGTTCCAGCGATGATATCAATAGCTTTGGGAATATTGATGTGGACTCAGGTTATTCAGATATTTCTGAAGAGGATAATACCTTTGATAATATGATTCAGGATAATTATTCTGAACTTACAGATGCCTTCGGTAGCGAGTTTGAACATGGATTTGTGGATAACATGGAAGAATTTGTAAGCGACAATCCTGACAATGAAACATTGGATATCCTTGCTCAAGCAATATATTTGCTTGATCCAGATGGCGATCATCCTGTAGCTGATATTATGGGAAGGTTGCAGTACATCATAGATCGGATAATTCATCAGGATGAGATTGATCAGGAACCTGTTTTCCCCTATGTAAATTATTCCAATGATTATGAAAATGATTTCTATCTTTTATTTGAGTCAATTATGTCTGAAGAATTTGGGATCACTGACAATGTAATCAATATCATTAGAAAGCTACTCGATTATATTGAGGATACATATATTGGTCCTGACCTCGACAATGTGATGAATGATATTATATCATTTTTAGCTGAAAATAATGGTCAAAACTTAGGATCTGTTTTGGATCTTGTCTTTGAAGGACTCGGTAAACTATTGGCTGCTGCGAACGAGGATATGTGGGTGGATGCTCTTGGGAATCTTCGCATCAATCGTGGAGATATTGATCTTGAGAATGATATCAATACTATGCTCGGAAATTCTACAAGGGGAATGGATGCGCTTCTTTCAGGTATAAAGGATTATGCAAATAATAGCGATATAGAAGCGGTAACAGCAGAGGTTCCCAATGATATGATGAGAGATTTGATATGTAGAATTGAAGATTATTTTACTGTAGGTGGAGATATTTATGAAAGCAATGGCGGAGATAATGATTATAATAGAGATAATGCAGAGGAATATGTGAATGTTGAATTAGGGAATACCCTTTCAGAAATTATGCCGATACTTTCAACCCTTTTGATGAGGGGGGATAAAGAGGATTCCATAATCAATGGTGATGCTTACCCAATAGAGGTTCTTGCACAAGGTTTTAACAAGATGAAACTTGATTTAGAATCACTAAATTTAGAGGATGCCATTTATAAGATGATTAAATATGATGATAAGATGAGGGATCGACTTTCAGACCCCGATGCTTCTGCTCTATCATCGCTTGAAAAATTAATCTTTTTAATGAGTTTTGCTGGAACCTTGGGCTATCAAACAGACCCTGATCCCAAAAATCCACAGTCAGACGACGCTGGGGATAACCATGGAAGGGGACATCTATACCCGAACAACGGCAAATTAAGCCTTAACGACGGCTTATTCAATATGACAACCGCTGATGTGGATACCATAAGCGGCGCTTTGGGAAGCAAATTGTCAATCCTTGGGCTCTTAGACACACTACTTGGTGTGTTAGGGATAAGTCTGGGTGATTTTGTTGGGCTTTTTGGGGTTGAGATGAATGCTTATGGCCTTGCCATAGATAATTATCGATCAGATATGGTTCATAGAGACCGAAATCCATTTACAGCCTCAGATTTAACAACTGATCCAAGATACTACTATCTATACCCTAACGTTGATGTACTAACAATATTTCAGGGGCAGTGTATTGGTGATATCGGAACACCTGATGGTGGAGTAAATAATACAAATCCAACAGGGGATTTTATGCCCTACTCAGCTGATGGATTGGGTGACCTTAGAACTGCTAATTGGATGATGGGATGGATAGCAAGGGCCTGCTATGAGGGTGAAGGTCCCTACTACTCAACTGAGGATGTTACGGTTAATGGTAATATATATACATATAAAAGCCCTAACGGCGATGTTTACGCGAATATTGATAAAACTGTTTCTGATAATTGGGTATATAATGACTGTAACTACAAATCAGTATGGAATACAGATCACTACCTAATAGAGCTTGATGATATGGTTGATATGGGGGATCCTGTTACAAGATATTACCCGCTCGATAATAGTACATATCATAATGGATCTTCTGACAAGGCCATGGGACTTTGGAATGGGACAGAAGCTGGGTGTTTAACTATAAGTGAGAGTGTGCCTGGAACCTCTGTATCCAATGAAGATCGAGAATGCCAAACCTATGAGGAGGCTATATATAAGAATTTCCAGTGGCTTTTGTATGATAAAAAGATGATAATGGTGCTTCCTCTACGAGTAGCATTGGATAAATGGGATAATCCTATACTCGGTTTAGTAAGGATGAAGGGAAATGCCGCTGCATATATTGTGCTTGAAGCCAAAGGCCTGATAGGGCTTATCAATTTAAGAAAGAGCATCAGCACAGGGGGTGGGACTTCAATAGATGGCAATGGCCGATGGGTTTTGGAGAAGGAGATAAATGGTATAGATAACTATCAGGATTCTACTAAACCCGGTGATTTTAGGGTTACCTTCATGTTAGGCGGGAATGAGTTTAGGATGAATTTGAAATTAATAATAACGCTCATAAATCACTATGGTTTAAATGATGTTCTAGATACAGATCTCTTTTTCAATACTGTTTTAGGTAAGGGTCGTGTAGTACCTGAAATAATTGGAAGCAACATAAATGCGCTGAAGATCTTGGGATTTTTTAGCGAGGATGTAATATCCTCTGCTGATGCAGGTATTGAAGGACCATATTGGGATCAGAGAAATCCATTATTGATGATATTTACCGCGCTTCTGGGCGAGTTTCACGGTTATTCAAGCAGAGAAACTGGGAAATATCCATTCACAACCCTAGTAAACGGCCTTTTCCCTCTTCTTGCAAAACCACTAATCTATTACCAAAAGGATGCAGGCCCTACTCCTCACAATTGCTGGAAACCGAGGTTTAATGTAGAGGAACATTATTTTCTTAAACCTGGATGTACAGTTGATGAGGATCCTGAAGCTGATTGGTTGGAAGAGATAGTAACATACTATGAACCAAAAGCAAACCGAACACTACTAAGCATGCTATCGGAGAGCGAGCCAAGGTTGTGTGATGGACTCATCTCATTGCTCCAAAATTCAAATCTGCTCACACGCATTCTATCAGCATTAAAAGAACTTGGAGATAGCAGATACGATGATCCAATTGGAGCAGACTCAGATGATTACACCACTTGGGGAGCGCGAAGAAGAATATTATACGGCCTTGAGCAGATAATCTCCACAATTAAAACAACAAGGGGGGATGTTATCTCAAGGGATTACATTTTAAATCTGGATTATCCTACATGGATGTTTGCGGATGATGGCATACGTCCCGAGGATATAATGTTCGATACCATTATTGATGAGTTAATAGGATCTGATGTATCTGGCAAGGGTTTGGCTGTTTTTCCGGATTATAGAGAACCTGCGCATCCTGATTATAGGGGTTATGACTGGGATAACTTTAATAGACTTCTTAACGCCCTTGGTGAGATGATGGCAGATGGAAGCGCATATAATGTTATGGATGATATCACTGCTATTACTGATACGCTCATGAATGGAGTTAATCCTACTGAGACTGAGATCATGGGTCTAAGACATACGCTTGGTTCAGTCTTTGCCAAATATTATGAAGCTTCTCCAGACCTATGGGTTTGGGAATATCCAGATGAGATTATAGATATAGTTACAGATGAGCTTCCCACAATTCTCCAAATTTTCAGCGGACATTACTCGAACCTCTTCATGGTTGCTGATGAGTTATTGGAAGAAGGGGGGTTGATCGAAGACCTATTGAATTCAATTCAAACCGACCGTCCTGGAAGGGAGGTTTTTTCAGATCTCTATGATTATCTTGTAGATATTAGTGATCCTGGATATGCATTATGGACTGACCTCACAAATCTCCTTGAGAATGTATTGGATGAATGGGGTTGGGAATAATATCTTCCTAGTTCACCGTTATTCGCATAGCCATCGATATATAAACCTATAATGGATAACGGTGAACTATCACACATGAACTCCTCTATTTACTACTGACATTTGCAACATTATTAAGAATTTTGAATATTTCATTAAAATCAAAGGGTTTTTGAATAAATGCATATGCACCCTCATCAATTAATTTATCTTTCTCAAAACCCAATCTTCCGCTCATAAATACAACCGGGACTTGTTGATTCATTGATTTAATTTGATGAAATACCTGAGTGCCGCTCATATCCGGCATGAGTATATCAAGAAAAACAATGTCAGGATTATAACTTTTAAAAACACCTATTGCCTTCCTTCCATTATTTTCAACAGCCACATTATTTAATCCAGCCCTTTTCAATAATAATTTCATTAAATCGATAACGTCTTCTTCATCATCCACAATGAGTACTCGTAGGTTTTTAGCTCTATTCACATCGTTGCTATTCTTTTCTATTTGGGGCAAATTATCTATTGATTCATTTGATTCAACAATTGGCAGGGTTATTGTGAATGTAGTACCCTTACCCTTCTTGCTTTCAACTACTATTGAGCCATTATGTTGTTCTATTATTGCATGTGTAACAGAGAGGCCTAATCCTGTTCCGGATAAACCCTCTCTATCCTCAGCCCAGCCACCCTTAGTGGTAAAGAATGGATCAAATATTTTCATAGTTGTGTCTTCATCCATACCAATGCCTGTGTCTGTGAACCCTATTACTAAAAAGCCCTCTGAATCCCTAACAGAGATTGATATTGTACCCTTCTTTTTGGCTTTAATAGCATGGGAAGCATTAATTAACAGATTTAAAAAGACCTGCTCCATTTGACCGCGATCAAAGGATGTTTTAGAGTGCTTAGCATAATTCCTTTCAATCTCAATGTTATCCAATCTCAATTTTTTTCTTTGTAATTGTATTACTTCATCTATCACCCCTGTAATATCTTGAGTCTTGAATCTTGGTTCAGTGGGTTTTGCATAAGTAGAGAGATCCTTAACTAAATCACTACCACGCTTCGTCATTTTCTCAATCTCATGAAGTGACTGCTTAATCTCATCAATTGAATCCTCAGCTATTGAGATTTGAGCATGACCAAGAATAATTGTAAGAATGTTATTGAATTCATGAGCCACTCCAGCCGCAAGCTGACCAACTGCAGATAATTTTGCTGACTGATAGAGTTGTTCTTGAAGCTTTTTATGTTCATCCTCCAATTGTAAACTATAGAGGGCAAAAGCTATATCATCAGCAACCTCTTTTAATAATGACTGCTCAGCATCTTCAAAGAGCAGAAATGATTGAACCTCCACTCCCAATACGCCAAATATCCTGTTATTATATTCCAATCGGAATAGAACCCTTTTACTATTATCATACTTTTGAGACAAGGGGCAATCTATACATTTGGAGGCGGGATCATTGATTATTACAACAGATGAATCCTTCATGGCCTTATCAAAACATAATAATGGGGTATCCTCCATTAGCCTTTCTTCAAAAACTTGATGTTTATTTGCCATGCCATCATGAAAAAAAGATATGATATTCCCGAATTCATCAGTTATAATGATCCAGGCTTGAGAATATCCATGAGTGCTAATAATTGCTGTACAAATACCCTTGAGTAATTTCTCAATATCCTTTTCCTGAGTAATGAGCCGATTGACTGACCTGATAGCAAAGAGTAGTTCATTGAGGTTCTTAATTTTTTCCTCATTTTTCTTACGTCCTGTAATATCCTGTGATGTTATTATAGCCCCTTTCTCAAAAGGAGATATTTTAACAGATAAAACCTTATCCCCATATTCTAATTCATGATATTCACACAACTTCCCTGATTTGATGGAGTTCATCAATTCCATATGCATATCTATCTTATGCCCCGAAGCATAGTCTTTATACATAACTTCGCGCGGCATAGGCAATCTGTCGCCAGACTGTCTTTTTGCCTTATTATAGGCTATCACCCTTCCCTCAGTATCTACAACTACTGTTTGAATAGGATTATTCTGAAATAGGGCTGAATATTGAATCTCACTCTCGCGCAATGCATCCTCAGCACGTCTCCTTTTGATGATCTCATTGATTAGCGAGAGGATATGATCCATATCGAGTGGTTTTACCTCATATGCCACAACACCTTCAAGTTTAACTGCCTCAAGGGCACTTTCAAGAGAGGCATAAGCTGAGATGAGAATACAATCAGTCTTAGGCGACAATTCAGTTATTCTCTTTGCAATCTCTTCTCCTGTTATATCCGGCAACTTGATATCAATAATGGCCACATCAAAGGTGTTCTCACTACAAAGAGTAAGACCGCTTTTGCCATCATAAGCAGCCTCTACAATATAATACTCGCACATAATATCCTTAAGGTTAGCTATCATATCCACCTCATCATCAATAATGACGATGCGTGGTTTATCCTTCATAATATCTACCTTCCATCTAATCTCACTTGTTGTCATATGAAATTATCACCCATATATATTCTAATCTCTATGAATAATTCTACTGAATCGTTTCATGTATCAATGGAAGCTTTACGATGAATGTCGCCCCTACGCCAGGTTTTGATTGCGCCTCTATGGTGCCACCATGTCTCTCTACTACATTCTGGCATATGGATAGGCCAAATCCCAAACCCCTGTTCTTAGTTGAGAAGAGCGGTCGGAATACTCTAGTAATATCCTTTTCCTCAATTCCTGGGCCAGTATCCTCAAATTTTATCATAGCTAAGGCTTGTTCCATCAGCCTCTCAATTCGAATAAATAGCGTCCCCTCTCCATGCATCGCTTCTATTGCATTCTTTATTATGTTCTTAAAAATCATTGAAACCTGTGAATAATCTCCATCAATTAATATTTTCTCATCCGAAATACACTTTTCCACATTTATTGTCTGAGGCATCCTTGATGAACATATTTCATTATCCAAAAGTTTTGATAGATCAAGCGTCCTTTTGTTTGGCTCCTTCATCTGAGTTAGCTCCCGCAAACTCTCAATAATGGTATTTGATCTTTTAACCTGTTCATGAATACGATTGAGGTGTTGGACGACCTTCGGACTGCTGTTGTCAAGTCTCTGCCTTAGATAATAGACTGAACTGTCTATTATCCCTAGTGGATTCTTGATCTCATGGGATATACTTCCAAAAAACTGCCCAAGCACTGCCAAACGCTCAGCAGTAATGAGTCTCTCCTGAGCTTTGATCAATCTCATCGTTCTGTCCTCAACTTTTTGCTCCAATATGTTCCGGGATGCCTCTATTGCAGCCATGTATTTGTTCTTTTTCTCCTCATCCCGTTTTCGCTCAGTGATATCGCGAGCAATAATCAATATTTCAGAAGGCCTCTCATTCCGCTTTATCAGAGATGAGCAAAATTCAACTGGTATCTGATTGCCCATCTTAGTAATCACCTCTGCCTCATGAAAAATAATCGCTCTATCGTTAGCTATACGATTAGCGAGACGTCTTCTATAGCACTCATGTTGCCCGGGAGGAAGAAAATTTAGAATGTTCAAACCCAAAACCTCATCCTCACTATAACCGCTTATTTGTAAAGCAGATTTGTTGACATAGGTAATAAGACCATCAATATCGTTCGTTATAATAAAGTCTTTTGCGCCTTCAGCGAGCAGACGATACTTCTCCTCGCTTTGAAGCAATTTTTCCTCTGCCAGCTTCCTAGCTGTAATATCATGTGATACGGTCAAATGCACATCTTCACCACCTAGTCTAAAGGGTGTTATATTCAGACTGGCAAAGTATGTGGAGCCATCCTTACGTTTCATCTTAACCTCAAAATCTCGGACAATCCCATCGGATTGCAGCTTTTGCATTAGCAGATCACGATCATCAGGATTATGATATATATCTTTCAGATTAATTTGATTGAATTCCTCTTGTGAGAATCCAATCCTTTGAGACATCGTTTTATTAATTTCCAGAATTCTGCCATCCTTAGTGGCAAGGCCAATGCCAAGGGGCGAGGTATCGAAAAGGGTATGGTATAGGAGTTCCGAGTAGCGCAATTCCTCCTCCATCTTTGAACGAATAATAGCGCTCCCTATTTGTGTTGCAATGGTTTCGAGCACAATTTGAGCAATATCTGGCACATCATTAAGGATATGTGAAGCTATATTGAGACAGGCAATAACCTTTCCCTCATAATGAACCGGAATAACAGCAATAGCGCGTATATTTTCATCAATCTCAACCTCGCTTAATGAAGCGCCTAACTCATGATGCCTGGTGTAGATCGATTTGCCACTCATAACTAAACGAGCATTAACAGAATCTGGATCATAGTGCGATACATTTTCTATAAAATTAGCAGGCAATCCTATATGATACACTAAATCCAGATTCCCTGTCCTCTCATCAACAAGATAAATGCCACCGCAGTCCATACCTGAGACGTCTATTGCGGCTTTGAGGCATAGACTCAAAGTCTCATATAAGCCATGAGTTTCATTAAGCTTTTGACCCAGATTGCGCTGAATGAGTTCAAAATACTCGGACCGTTTTCGATCAGTGATATCCATAATAAGGCCGATCAGATTCACTGCATTCCCATTTGCATCCCTAAGCGTATTGCCCCGTGCCATCAACCATTTTATTGTGCCATCCGGTTTAAAGATACGATACTCATTTATATACTCCATTCCATTAGCAAGACTATCTTGAATTATCTTGTTAACTCTTGCGAAATCCTCAACATGAACCGTGGATAAAAAGGCTTGTCCAGAAGCCAATTCTTCTGGATTACGTCCAAAGAGGGAAAATACATCACCGGAGCATTGAATTGTATCCTTATCAATATCCCAGTCCCATGCAACCATTCGACTAAATTCCTGGGTTCGCCGCAGCCATGCCTCACTCTTCTGTAACGTCTCTCCAAGCCCTTTCAAATTATCAATCAATGTCACATTTTGCAGAGAAATGGCTGCCTGGGAGGCCAACAATTGAAGGACCTCTACCCTAGCAGGTGTAAAAATACCGGGAACAATAGCATTTTCAAGATAGAGTATGCCAATTAGCCTTGATTGCCTGACAACAGGCAACCCTAAGATAGATTTAGATTGATTCTCAAGTACATAAGTATCTGTGCAATAATCTCTCTCTTGTCTAGCATCATCCAATACCATTAGCTTCTTTGTTCGTTTAACATAGTATATCACCGGAGACAACAAACTTGGTCCATCGGTAATGGGTATGGAGTTGAAAATGGAAACCTCATCATTTGATACTATTATTTCAGCCTCAACAAAGAGTTTTCCATCCTTCACTGATAAATAAACACCCCTTGAAGCCCCGGCACTCTGTGTTACAATACTCATTATTTTTTCCAGCAGTTTATCAATCACGATTTCACTTGAAATTGCCTGCAAGGAATCAACAATGTTTGTATAATCCTGAATTATTGAAGAGGACCTTGGCAAATGCTTAACTGGGCGATGATGAATATTTGGATAATCATTTATATCAAAAGGCTTTGGCAAAAGATGAGGATACTTCTTTTTCAATTCAGTAACCTTAACATCAATCCCCCACCTCTTAAAGGATGAGTAGGCCTGCTGAATATATACTCCTGCTATCTTGTCCAAGCCCTTAGATAGATAGAACTTAGCAGCTAATTCGTTGGCAATGGCTTCATCCTGTATGAATCCGTTCTCTCTAGCTAGTGCGATGGCGCAATCATATTGTTTTATTGCATTAGCAACCTGATCCTTTAGGCTTAGGATCTCCGCTTCTATGAGCAGATACTTATGCATAAAATTATCCGGCGCATGCTCCGCCCATATCTGCATCTTCTTCTTATATGTCATTATTTGTTTTAAATATACCCTCTGCTTCCTCCTGCAAGCATGTGGATAATGAGCTAATAATGAAAGGGAATAGTAGTAATAATATTCCGGAACAATAAACATCCCCGATACACTATCAATATCCTTCCCCACTACTTTTGATAAAGTAATTGCTGTCTGGGGATCATCATAATGAAACAGAAGAATCTCCATGGCTACCTTGAATAAAACCAACATACTTCTTGCATGAGTCCATTCAGGAACTGTCTCTTCTTCATTAAATATCTTTCCAGTCAGTCTAAGCCTATCAACATTATTCTCTGGCACATTTTTCAAATTCAACACCATCTGGTACCAAGATTCATATAACTGAGTGGATGTTAACTGATTATAATTCTTCATTGATATATATTTCATTGCATAATCTTCATTTATCTTATCAAGCGACTCTCCGATTAGAAAGCTATGTGTCATATAAGTAAATAAGGCATATGATGCGAATTCAAAATCTCCTATCTCTAAACCAAAATTATGTGCTTTATACAAATATATAAGGCTATCTCTGAGATGATTTTTCCAATGATTAATGATAGTCCCATAAATGTAGTAAACCTTTGACATTATTCTAGGATTATTATACTTCTCGATTACATCCAATGCCAATCTTCCATACCTATACCCCATTTCAATATCCCTAAACATAGAACACAACAAGCCACCATAGGTAACATAAGCGCATGCTGAATAGGCGCTGTTCCCGTATTGTAAAGATAGATTAAGAAGCTTGAATATAATAATTGGGGAATATTCAATATATGAGATATAACTCGCAGAAAGACATGATGTAAGGATTCGTGCAACAGCCAACTTATGAGGATCAGTAAGCTCAGGTAGATCAATCAGATCTTCAACATTCTTATTCCTCATCTTCAGTCTTGCCTTGATGATACCTCTAATGATGTTAAATTTATTAGGCTTTCGGGGCATGTTGACTCCCAACATCCTCAGCGCTTCGATCCCAATTCGCAAAGCCTTCTTCATCTGATGAAAGACTGTATAATAAGCGATCTTAATTTCATAGATTCTGATCTTATCCAAGGGCATTGTGGCCTTTTCCAGAACAATATCAAAAAAGCCCTCCCCCTGTTTATGATCACCAATAAGATATTTAACTTCACCAATTTCAGTATATAGTGATAGGGTTAAATCATACTCACTATCCCATGCATCTGAAGGGAGAAGATGTATACCATTTTGCAGGAATTGATTTGCTGCCTCATATGCTAAGGACGCCTTTGCTCTTATTCCGGCCTTAAAATTTAAATCTGCCAATTCAACCCGCTGTTTATTACTGAGAGCTAATTCGATACCATGATTTAATTGATCAACAATACAAAATATCTTTTCAGACATCTCCTCTGGCTTAGTGGTCTTTAAAAGTTGACTGCCTATGATATAGTGCAACAATTCCTTTTCTTCTTCCATAACAAGGGCATAAGCTGCAGCCTGAATTCGATCATGAACAAATCGATAACCCTTTCGGGTTAAATAAACAAGGCCATTATCCACTGATTCATTCAAATTGGTATAGGTCTCATCAATTGATTTGCCATTAATCGCTGAAAGGGACTCCAGATCGAAGCTGTTACCCATAGCAGATGCAAACCTTAAGGAATCTTTTGCTCCTTCTGAAAGGTGTAGAATCTTCGATATCGTAATGTTGATTATATTGTCTGGCATCTTCATCTGCTCTATCTTATTTATATCCCATTGCCATCCTGATTCGCCTGAAAATATCAGTATATGATTATCATACAATTCCTTAAGGGTCTGTTTTAAACAGAATGGATTTCCTCCCACCTTCAGATACAACAGTTCAGCGAGTTCATCCGATACCACAACAGGACATTTAAATGTGTCACCAATCATATGGCTTATACTTGTTATATCAAGGGGTTTTAGAGAAATTTGATTGAACACAACATCAGTTCTCTTTATTTCATTTATCCATAATTCTATGGGGAGAGATTTATTATTCCCCTCATCGCACAGGGCGCCAATAAGCAGGATATATTTTGTAGATTGATCTGTAATAAGGGTCTTTATGAGTGATAGGCTGGCTGAATCAACCCACTGAAGGTTATCGCAAAATAGTATAAGTGGATGATCCTCTGTTGCGAGGATCTTGATAAAATTCTGTAAAATATGATTAAACCTGTCTTGTGGATATTCAGGATCAAGCTCATTAATATCCGGTTGCATTCCTATCAACAATTCTACATCTGGGATTATATCAGTAATAATCTTGCCATTATTCCCAAGTACCTCTAGAATTCGGCTTCTCCACTCACAGATTTGCTCTTCACTTTCCGATGATATCTGTCTAATCAATTTGGTAAATGCTTGGATTAAAGCGCTATAGGGCTTATTTAATTGAAATTGATCGAATTTCCCTGAAATAAAATACCCCTTCCGCTTAATCATCAGCTTTTGAACCTCTTTTACAAGACCAGTCTTCCCGATTCCAGAAGCACCTGTAATGAGTACTAGTTCGCGTGTTCCTTTTATTACACGATCAAAGGCCCTCATCAAAATATCTATTTCCGATTCTCTTCCATATATTCTCTGTGAAATAACAAATTTATTTGATATATCATTCCTTCCAAGCTCAAATTGCTCAACTCTGCCAGTGCGCTCAAGTTGGAATAAACATGTTTCAAAATCTTTCATTATTCCATATCCGCTCTGATACCTGTCTTCTGGATCCTTGGACAACATCATCATGATAATTTTAGATATTGTCTCAGGGAGGTCACTTCTTCGTTCTATTGGAGGAATAGGTGTTCTTGCGATATGAGCATGAAAGAATTCAAAGGGATTATCTGAATGAATAGGCAAAACCCCTGTCAAGGCTTGGTAGAATATAGTCCCCAATGTATAAATATCAGTGCGGTAGTCTACATCTCTATTCATTCGAAAGGTAAGTTCTGGTGAGATATATGGCAGTGTATTATATATTATTTCAGGATCATTAATATTCTCATTTTCTTTTGTCAGTATAGAAGAAAGACCTAAATCAATAATCTTAGGCTTGCCAGTCTCTTGATTAATCAATATATTATTGGGTTTAATATCCTTTAGAATAATATTAGACTGATGTATTTCATACAGCGTTTTTGCCAGCTGAATTGCCACCCTAAGGAAGTCTCTGATATCATCTCCCTTATCCATAAAGTATTCCTTTATGGGTATTCCTTGAAAGTCTTCTAAAATAATAGCAATACCATCATTAAAATTCTCAACACTAAAGGCTTTAACAATACAGTCTGATTTTAGGTTCTGTCTATTCGAAAACTCCTGAATAAAATGGGCTATCTGCATAGGTGTTACATCATATGTCACATAAACCCTAATTAAAACTGAAATTCCATCACTATCTCTTATACCCCTGTATAAAATAGAATAGTAACCTTTAGAGACCACTTCCTTTATTGTATAACCAGATAATATAATCGTGACATACCTCCTTATAGAATAACAAAATAGGAAATCCTTTTCCAAGTAGCAATGCTAATGTATGATCAACGGTTGGTCATGACTCATACTATCTTAATCGACAGTTTAAATGTAATAATTTGTAAAATGTAAATTTACGGGTGTTAAAACGATAGGCAGTTAATTTTAAAGATGTTAAATATTTGAATTTAATTTTTTATGCTTTAGTAATCAACTAAAATATAATACCTATTCTATAGGTACTCGACTAACGATTATATAAATTTTATCCCTTCAAAGGACAGGATGTTAACAATAATTTAAAATTTTGAAAATGCTAACCCCGAAGAGGATTATCCTTCTGACTAAATCAATTAAATATCCAATAATATTCTGATGCAGAAAACATACTGAATGATAATTTAGTTATTTATCTCTCCTTTTGCTATATTCGTTAATTTTATTATATTCACAATTGGAACCCTTGGAGAATATATTTTAGTTTATTTTGATTAAAATATATAATTAGAATAATATATTATCAAGTACTTTATTTTTTTTTTACATATTGATGGAATTGACTAATATATTCCTGTTAGGAATCCAATAGTATGGAGTTGTTAATAGGAGGTTAAACTTCATTCTAGCATGAATACTCTACTCCCTTGGGACATTTTCTAGTGTGGGTATTTATTCGAAAAGGATAGATGAGGATAAATAGAGAACTTAAATTCTTCCACCCCTTCTATTGATTTCCTCCACCATGATCAATCTTCCTAATTCATTGGGAAGGCAAATCATTGAGCGTCCTCTGTTAATCCTGCATATCTGCTTGGTAAACTCCACTAGAACCGGACTGTTATCCAACAAAAAAATTTCAATATTCATACCATTGGCAGTTACTTTTCTTACCTCTGCAAGGGTGGCCCTAGAGGCGTTATGACTCAATCCGAACATATGGAATGGCATCTCAACATGAAGGCATTCCCTTTCATCATAATATGCGGTAGGTTGACCATCCGTTATTACGAGGACTCGATTGTTTCTGTTACCGCTCTTCTTAATAAACTTCATGGCTAATCTAAGTCCATCCTGCAGATTGGTGTGCGGATTTTTTGTATCCCAAACTGCATTTGATAATCCATCCCCCTTGAGTTCTCTTGCTACAGTGGAAAAACCGATAATATGAATTTTGTCTTTTGGGAACCTTGTTCTGATATAATGATCCAGGGCTATTGCAACCCTTTTCCCTGCCTCAAATCTACCCCCAAAGGACATGGACCAGGATAGATCTAAAAGCACAACTGTGGTTGAGGTAATAAGCTGCTCCCTCTGGCGAACATAGAAATCACCAGGTGATAATCGAATTGCCCCACCAGTATTGAGTGTCTGTGATACTGCTTTAAGCATTGTGCGTGTAATGTCCAGGTCAAAGCGATCTCCGAATTGATAAGGCCTGGATGAGTCCGGCTCAATTTCACCACTTTCCGGAGCATTGCCATGATGCCCCCCCTGTCTATCCTTCTTGATCTGATGATAGAGTTTTCCAAAGGCCATTTCACCCAAGGCTCGCATTCCCCTTGGGGTCATATCGATCTTATTTGCACCAATTTTAATGATTTTATCGTCAGAGAGGAGTTCAGGTAGCTGTAAAAGAACAATAAAAGACTTTTCTGCATCCTCACCCAAAAGCTCCTTTAGGGTATTTAGATCAATGCTACGAAGTTGTCCACTAAGGATTTGTTGCTGCAGGTCCTTTATTGCTTGAAACTGTCGCATCAGTTCAACTGCCTGATCGAAATTTAGATAATCACTGCCTGTAAAATGATGGTAATACTTGCTGTAAAATTCGTAAAGGTCGAGTATATCTTTCTGCCGCGTCTTCCAATAAGTATAGGTTTCCTTGCTATTCTCATTTAAAAAATTAGTACCATCGAGAAATCTCAATTTTTCATATAACCCAGTTGGTAGATCTTCATATGATGGCGGCATTTGAGCCCCATGATCTAAGCAGGTCAATGCCTCGTCAGCAAGAAAATTTTTGATGTCATTCATTGGATCATCAAAGGCCTTTTCAAGGCTATATGATGAAAATAGATCATACATCTTTTGCTGAAGATCGTTTACCATCTCTTCCAGGCTCATAATCTTGAAATCCATTCCTCCAAGTGGGAAACCCTTCCATAACATCTGTGCCAAGGACATCTCCGGGGTCATCCCTTTCAGGATGTTGTCCATGAATTTATCTATAATATCCTTTTTTTTCAGACTGAATGGCGTCTGAGTGCCATCCCAATGCTTATAGATGTAGGATTTCATTTATAGATTAAACCCTCCCCTTTTTCCTCCCGATTCAACATATTGGATAAATGAAGTCCTTCCAGAATAAACTCAATGGCAGAGGATACTTCAGGAGGATTATTAGTATTGATCAATGACTTAACTGCCTTTCCCATTCCAGCTATTGATTTAAGTCCATCCATATAGTCCTGTGAAGGGATAGATTGAGAAACCTCCATCGTCTTTCCCTTTTTAAATGATTCAACAATTGAGGATAGCTCTTCAACCTTAAAATGTTCATCAAATACCAGCTTTATAGCTCGTTTGGCAAGATCCTGTATAAGCTCAACCTCACTACTATCAACCGCTTCATACTCTAGTTCCACTTTTCCTATAATGGCAGGATAGGTGGATGTCATATCCGTAATGCGGGGTATTGCTGTATCTTCTCCCACCTCAAAGCAGCGCCTGGCTGCGCTGCCTATAATAGACTCATAACTCCGGATGGATACACGACAACTAACGCCAGAGTTCTGATTGATTTCCAAGCTGTTTCTTGCCTGAAAGGTCATCTCAGCTAAAATCTCTTTAATGAATTGGGGGATAAAATAAATTAGGCCATCAAAATCAGGAAGCTTGGACTCCTGCTCCATTATCTCAATCTCGTAGCTCCTCTCACGTGGGAAGTGTGTCCTTAGCTGGACATCAAATCTATCCTTTAGTGGGGTTATTATTCGACCCCTATTTGTATAGTCCTCAGGATTGGCCGTTGCTATTATCAAGATGTCAAGAGGAAGGCGCACCGGGAATCCCTTTATCTGAAAATCATTCTCCTCCATAATATTGAAGAAAGCCACCTGTATCTTTTCTGCTAGATCAGGGAGTTCGTTAATGGCAAAGATGCTTCGATGAGCTCTTGGTACCAGACCAAAATGAATAGATGTTTCATCATCCAACGTCCTTCCCTGTGCAATCTTGATGGGATCGACCTCCCCGATAAGATCTGCTGTGCTAACATCAGGGGTAGCCAGTTTTTCAACCAGTCTCCTATCCCTGGGAACATAGGATATGGGAAGGTTATCCCCCATTTTAATTAGACTATTTTTACAATCAACGCATATTGGTTTAAATGGATCATCATTTATTGGACAGCCGGATATAATCGGCATCTCCTCATCAAGAAAATTAATCATACTCCTTATTATTCTAGTCTTTCCCTGTCCCCTCTCTCCTAAGATTATGATATTATGCCCACAAAGGATTGCGTTTATTAAACCTGGAAGAACAGTATCATCATATCCTATTAATCCGGGAAATAGCGTTTCATTGTTCTTTAGTTTTCTAATTAGGTTTATTCGCATCTCATTACGAACATCTGGTAGATATGAAAATTCTTTTTTAAGCTCACCCAGGGTTTCTGGTTTTCGGGATGGCATAAGGGCTCCTTGCAATCCATTCTATAATAATAATAGGAAAAATTTTGCATCAAAGCAGTAAAAAGTCAACCCCAAAAGAAATCTATTGAAAAAATTAAACAATTATCCACTACTAACACATTTTATAAAAATTAATAACTCACCATATATAATAAATTCAATATATCAAACATTGACAAATGAAATATTGATTAACATTGCAGTCACCCTACGACCAGCTCTACTGGCAAGATGACTTCTATTAACAATTTGCCCCAAATGTTGCATAGCCTATTCCAATAAAAAACTCAGGTTGAAAGATGAGTGAAATATCCCCATTTCCTGCAAACCACATTTAAAACATATCCCCTTCCTAAAGAACAGATGGAACGCGAACCTCATACTTCTTTCAATCATCGTTTACATAGGTGAATATATCATGCTCAATCTCAGGGAAGTTCTTCCCGTCAGTAAAAATTACATGAGCAAGCACGACCTAACGCCAGTCAGCAGGATCAAACTCAGGATGACTGACAACATCGTAAAATAGATGGAATATCCCGTCACTATCAATCATTGGCTATGGAGTAGAATAACACAGTTAAGTATATTCTGATGTGTAATTCTTTGCTATTTCCCCCATGAGATAATCTCCTTAGTATCCTTTTGGTTAATACCGACTATCTCACGCTAATAACAGTCTGCTAATCGGGTACAACCACCAATTTCCCTATATAAATAAATTGCACATTTTTGATTTAGATTTAACATATAAATATGATATATGTATAAAATCACTTCAAATATTTTTTATAACATTAATTTTACTTATCTCTCCCGATATTACTAAAGAGTCGCTATAGGAAAATTTATAATCAGGCTGTGGCAATGTTTTAATCATGGATCTATTTCCTATATTAGCCTTTATAAGAATAATATCAACCCCATATTTTGCGCGGATATCCAATTCTTTTATCGATTTCCCAATAAATGCTCGAGGAACAGGCATTTCAGTTATTGCGCAACCTTCCATAATGTGCACAAGCTGTTCCATATTATCCATATTTATTCTTTTAGAAAATGATGACACAATATCTCGGCTCTCCACTTCTTTACTGTATGCATCGCTAATATCCTTTCTCCATATCATGCCTAATAATTTATGAGACTTCTCATCAATTACTGGCAGACCTTCAAGATTGTTCGGTCCCATTATATCCATTACATGCTGACAATTCTCCTGTAAAGTGACGGGTTCAAAATCTTTTTCCGCAATATCGCCAGCAATAATAATATCTTTAAGAACCTCTCTGTCATATAAATATTCCTTAATTCCATTTATTGAGACCACGCCCAAAAGTCTCCTTTTTTTATTTATAACAGGATATATTTGTGATTTTCCTGAAATAATTTTATCAACAATCATGTTAAAGGCGCAGTTTTCATCAATTGTTTCAATGTCGTCAGTAAAAATATCTTTTACATAGATGGATTTCATAATATTGACTTCTGCGCCGTCTTTCAGTTGTA
>JAXHTS010000003.1 GCA_034190085.1 Spirochaetota bacterium | reverse complement strand
CCTGAAAATGAAAAAGAACCAACAAAATATTGGTTATCAACTTTACCTGCTAATATATCATTTGTAAAAATGATAAACATAATAAAAATGCGCTGGCGTATAGAACGTGATTATCAGGAATCAAAACAAGAATTTGGATTAACTCATTTTGAAGGAAGGAACTGGATGGGATTTCATCATCATGCAACCTTATGTATTGCAGCATATGCTTTTTTAATGAACTGCCGTCTTCAAAATACAGGTAATAAAAAAAATGGAATCAACCAGAAGCGGCTTTCTTACCCAAAGATTACAAACCTCGAGGAAGCAGGGCGAGCAGTACGGCATGTGCCTGATTCAATAACAAGTTTGAGGTATTTAATCGCAAAAGAGATAGCAAGACAATTTTATAGATGTCCGTGTTGTGGGATCAGTAATAAAATTTTATGACACAGTAGGATTAGATATCTTATCTTAATTAGGAAATATAGTTTCTCTTACAAATAAGTGGAGAACAATGCCATTACATTCAAGGAAATGAACAAAGAAGTATCATTGATGGGAATTGAGGTAGCCTTTGATATAGTGAACATAAGGGTTTTGGATAATATAAATGAAAGCTATGATACTCGATGTTTTATAGCTTATAATTATTACGTGAAAAGGTTAGCCAAAAGTACGTGAGAATAGGCTAAAAAATAATAACAGATCGAATACTCCTACCTTCATGCATAAGCTCAAAAGCCCTATTTATCTCGTCTAAACTCATGGTATAGGTTATCATTTCATCTATTTTTATTTCTCCTGTTAGATATTTATCAACATAATTAGGAAGTTCAGAACGTCCCTTTACCCCACCAAATGCTGTTCCTCTCCAGACGCGTCCGGTAACAAGCTGAAAGGGACGTGTAGAAATCTTCTGCCCAGCACCGGCAACACCAATGATAATTGACTCTCCCCATCCTTTATGACAGCATTCCAGTGCAGATTGCATCAAATCCACATTACCCACACATTCAAATGAGTAATCCACGCCACCATCGGTCATTTCAACAATAACTTCTTGAATACTGACATCGCATTTATTTGGATTAATAAAATCAGTTGCGCCTAGGCTGTCAGCAATATCAAATTTATCCTCATTGATATCAATAGCAATTATCCTTTCAGCCTTGGCCATTACAGCACCCTGAATGACACTTAGACCGATGCCGCCCAGACCAAAGACAGCCACAGAACTGCTTGGCTTCATCTTTGCAGTATTGATAACAGCACCAATACCAGTAGTAATACCGCATCCCAGCAGGCAGACCTTCTCAAGAGGAGCGTTCTTATTTATTTTTGCGACAGCGATATCAGGCAGAACAGTGTATTCTGAAAATGTTGAAGTTCCCATGTAATGAAAAATAGTTTTACCATTTTTAGAAAACCTTGAAGAACCATCCGGCATAAGACCCTTCCCTTGGGTTGTGCGAATAGCCTGACATAGATTAGTCTTACCGGAAAGACAAAACTTGCATTTACCACATTCGGGTGTGTACAGAGGAATAACATGATCTCCCTGCTTAAGAGTCTTTACATTTTTTCCTATTTCTTCAACAATAGCGCCACCCTCGTGCCCAAGAATGGCTGGGAAAATACTCTCAGGATCATCTCCTGAAAGTGTGAAAGCATCAGTATGGCACACGCCTGTGGCAACATTTCTAATTAGAACCTCATTATCCTTAGGGCCATCAACATCTATTTCATCAACCTCTAAACCCTTTCCAGCTTCCCAAGCAATCGCTGCTTTAGATTTCATTTTCTTTCTCCTGTTATAAACGTTAGTAAAAAATACATTTTATTTTCTTGTATGCAAATTGTCTAAATAAATTAATTATTATAATTAAGCAACAATTTTTTATATAACATACTATTATTGATAGTAATTGCTAAAAAGCTAGATGGAAAATGCAAACCTATTTTTAATAATGCTTTATTATAGTCGATTATTTGAAAATAATGGTTATGTATAGAATAATTTATTAACAGCTTGACTATTATTATATATTATTTTTGTATATTTTCTTGACATTTTTATAAGTTACAACATAATGTGTATTTAAATAAATAATTGTTATAACAACTATATTAAGGAGTTAAATTATGAGGAAGCGTTTTTTAGTTTTTCTTATTGGAGCAATTGTTGCCCTGCCATTAGTGATCTATGCCGCAGCCCCAACTGCAGATCTAAAGGTTAAGAAGATAGGGAACAAAAAGGGTCCAGCTATTTACAGTCATACAAAGCACGCTAAGGCGGGGGTCAATAATTGTAAGGAATGTCATCACCAGGGAAATCAGGATGATCCATGTGCAAAGTGTCATGATCTCAAAAAGGATCCAAAAGGAAAGAAACGTCTTCATGATAATTGTAAGGGATGTCATGTGAAAATGAAAAAAGGACCAAAAAGCTGCAAGGCATGTCATCAAAAGAAGTAGATTGATTAGTAAACAGATATTTTATAAAAGGATGTCATCTAAAGACATCCTTTTTTAGTTTGTTTATAAATATAATAAAAATATTGAGAGAAACTTCTATTTCCATTGTATCTGACAATTTATGGTAGGTTTAGAGAAAGAAATTTTTATTTTAATATAAAAAACTATAACTAGAATATGAATCGCAGCGATAGGACAATTATTCAAAGATGCCCGGTTTAATCACTCATAGTAAAGTTTTCATTGAAACAATTAATCTGTTAAACAATAAAGAGAGAAAAAATCCATATTATAAATCTATTGTAACACTTTTTAAAACATCCTCATTTAGAAGGGCTGGACTGTTTGGAACTGTTGGTCCAAACATCTTCGACTTTCTTCCTGGTAGAAAAACACGTCTGTCTTATAGAAATGAAATCTCACATCTATTGCATAATGATGTCAGTGAAAAATTTATTACCTCAATGATCAACAAATTGTTTTCTTACGGAGATTATAATACAGAGTGGTCGGCAACCCAACGGGCTTATTTATATGGATACCTTTCACATGTAATAACTGATTCAATATTCCATCCCTTTATCCTTTACTGGTCAGGATTCCCAAATGGAGATAAAAAAAAGGAAATCTATTATTATAGGGAACAGCATCTTCTTTTTGAGTATAATATTGATCTATACTTTGATTACCTTCATGGTTCAGATAGATACAACTTTGATATAATGGATATGCTTCCGGAAAAAAACAAAATCGATTTAGCAATTAAAGATTATTTGCTCTCTTCTATCAATAGTGTAATACCTCAATTCAACTTAAAAAATAATTGGATAAAGGAGAAAAAATATGATAACCATGCATCTGGTTATGGGTATCTTGACATGGTACCTTACTTTATTCAATTATCCTATCGGATACAAAGGAGTAATACCAAATACTTGATAAAACTCATAAACAATATGAAAAGAAATAAATTATTTTTCCTTGATTTATTCGTGAGGTATCCACCACCCAGAAGGATCAATCGCCATATTTTAAATCTTCACAGGGAGAGGTGGTATAATCCTACAGGAAGTTCAGGTTTGCATTATGAATCAGTAGAAGATCTGTTGAAGTTATCGAGCGAAAGGACAGCGTTTATTTGGGAAGGGTTAGAAGCTAAACTATACTATAACGATGGATGCATATCAGATATTTTAGATGTAGCTAAATTGAACACATATACAGGAGAGATGGGCACTGGATTTGATGATTTGAAGATAAAACGATCTATACGTCTGCGATTTTAATATATCTCAAGTTGAAAAAACAATACAATCTAATATTTACATGATCCAATAAAGGTTGGGGAGAGAAATTTTATACTCATTTCGCCTTAGTCACTCCTGAATCCTATCATATACTTAATACTTATTATTTAGGTGAGGAATATCCTCCCAACGCAAACCGATAAGACCAGCCCCTATCCTGTCAACCTCATATGGATCATAACCAACAATAATTTTATTTAATGGAGGATCGCATACTCTTCCCCCAAGATGATGCTCACATAGCCCAACTGTGGCATCCATAACCGAGATGTCCGGTTTTCGATATCGATTAAGATCTGTAATTGATTCATGAATCCTATTGTGAAAAAGCGATTTCTTCCAATAACCACCAGCTTGGTAGTTTAGAGGTGGAGCGAATCCCATCATGTTCTTCAAGGTTCCAGTAATTGTAGCAAGACTATGCGCTTTTAGGACTGGAACAGAAATTATAAAATGACTCATTGCGACCTCTGGCATATGAAATTCCCTAAATACATGACAGGTGTCATCTTTAAGTAGAATGGTTTTTGCATTGTTCAGATCTATCAAATGGATATTCAAACGCTTTGCCATTTCCGAATACCCCAACTCATCAAATATTTTTTCTGTATCATAATCCGCCGCGCCGCATCCCTCAGCAATGATAATATCTGAGCTAGAGCATCCTCGGATATAATTAATAATTGCCTCACAACACTCAACTGGTGTGGTGACTGGTGGAGCAGTCGCTTGAACAAGGTTAGGTTTAATTAGAATTAAGTCATGTAAAGATAGGATTTCATTAGCCTTAATCTTATCAAGGGCTAATGAAATTGTTTTACTGTAGGAAACATTAAAATGCTCTATAGCAATTGTTTTCATTGATTCATATTAGAATTCATATCTTAATCATAACTAGACGATATAATTAATTTCTAGAATATAAGAGGATTTATTATGCTGGTGATTCAGATGCAGCAGGAAAAAATACTCTTTTTCTATCTTTCTTTCTCCAATATACCATCGCGTATAACGAGTTTTTGGTAATATCAAACCCTATCTCAAATTTTTTATAATTGAGTTAAACTGCTCTTTTGATAATTTTTTAATTGTTGGAATATCCATATATTTTACTAATGATGGGTTATCTATAAACTCTGATTTACCTGTCCTCTCTGCTAAAAACCTGATAAAATTCAAAGCAGCTATTTTATGGGGATTTATCGCATTATAGTCCATATAACTATACAACACAGAAAGACCTAAGAAGGGATTGGGGTATATTGTACTCAAGAGGGCGAGTTCTTCGCCAGTTACTTGATCGAAATAATTATAATGATTATTTAATATTTTATGGGTAAGTTCGTGAATTTCAAACATCTTCAAAATATCACTTTTTATGGATATTGATTTTACAAATGCATTTTTTATACAATGTTTAATATCTTCTGTTATACGTGAACCTACAAAAAACATAGAATCTACCTGTTCCCCAGCCAAGACCATCTTGGCAATAGTATAATCATTCTGTACCTCCTCAGGGTTTATATAGATCATATCAAAATAAAATGTTGAATTACTGGTGTTAAACTCATCATAATATATGAAAGGCTGAATATTATATATCTTTTCCTTAATATTAAAGAGGGGGTGAATTATATTAATTGGCTCTTTATTCCCATATATACAGTAATCTAAAACAATCCTTTCTTTTTTCGAGACTCCGACTTTAGAGAATTGTAAAATTACATTGTATCCTTCAAGATATATCTGTATCGATTTCAAGGTTTTGTCATCATATTTTTGGGGATGTTTATATATATCAAGCATCTTCTCAGCCATTATTTGTAGTTTTTTATTTTTTATTCTTCTTAAATAATTTTTGTATTGATTGACTAAAAACAATTCCTTTTGGATCATCTCTAAAGGAATACTATCTTCCTGGATTAAATTTATAAAGTGCGGATTTTCATTAAACAATAAAACTATGTATGCATAAAACTTACCATTCGGATTTCGTATATTAATAAGGTTTGGCCGAAAATCTTCGCTCCAGTATTCTGAGATGCTCTGTGCATTGCCTAAGTCAATAGATACAAATAGCATTATTAAAATTAATAGGGGGACAATATCCCTCGAATTTATAAATCCTCGCTTTTTCATAACCAATGAAAAATTACGGCATCAGAATTTTGGAATAATTAAATGAATTATTGCTAAAATTTAATGTGAATCTTCAATAAATTGTTGTCGCCTTCTGTAAAGTGGGAATACAATTTTCTGTTCAGTAATAGAAAGTCTATATAAGTATCTTCTATAATGCAACTAATATAATTGTCGACCTTTGAAAAATAATGATATTAAATGTGAGTCTTTATCAGGTCAAAATAGGGGATAAAATGGTTTTTCAATCTTTGAGATGTATAAGTACAGAATGAGTCTTTTGTATCATAGGATTATGAAACCATTTTATAGATTTAAATGTATTAATAAATTGACTCATATCCTTATAGTATTTAAATGTATAAAACACCTCATAATAACAGGAGGATTTCTCTGATGAATAATATAATACGATTTGGTGTTTCAATTGATGAAAAAATGCTTCAACATTTTGATAACCTTATAACTGAAAAGGGGTATGTCAACAGATCCGAAGCTATTAGAGACCTGATTCGAGAGATGCTAATAAAGGACGAAATATCAGATCCTGAGAAAGAAATTATGGGAATACTTGTCCTCATTTATAGTCATGAGGTGAGAGAATTATCAGATAGACTTAATGATATTCAGCATAATTGCTATCAAAATATTGTATCTACACTTCATGTTCATCTTGATAAACATAACTGTCTTGAAGTATTGCTAATTAAGGGCAAGGCCAAAATTGTTAAAGATATTGCTGATCACTTGATTTCGGTTAAAAATGTAAGGCATGGTAAGTTGACCATTACAACTACAGGAGAACATTTGTCATAAATATTCTAAATAATTAAGGATTGACTTCCGATAACAAGATTGGGATAATTCTTTACAAAAATATTTATAATGTTATAATTTATTACAAATCCGCATAATCAGTTTTTTTGATGAATGGCCATTGCATATTAATTAGTAAGATTTGAGATATGTATTATAAATAAAAGGATTATTTTCTGGAAATATAATAATGCTTATTGAATTACACAGGGAAGTGAAAAAAAAATATATAATAATATTATTCCTCTTATACTGTGTTAATTGCGCTCCACATAAATCAATCTATAAAGTTAATAATCCATATAATAAGAGATCCGCTTACCAAAACAACAAAGATCGTTTTGAAAGTCAGAGTTTTAGATGGGATAATGCAGACAATATTTGTATTGAAGATGTACCTATTAATGGATATAGAAGGAAAGAAGTCAAGGATCAAGGTTCTGATTATATCATCAGGAGAGTTTATAATAGAAATCAAACTAAATATAAAAATAAAAAATATTCAAATTTTTATTCATATAATAAGGATAATAAGTTTAAAAGCACGAAAAGAAGAAAAAATAAAGAGATATTATATAAGATTAAAAAGGGCGATACACTTTATAGAATTTCAAAAAAATACCATATACCTATTGAAGAGATATGCAGAATAAACAATATTAATGAAAACATTATCAAAGCTGGTGCATTCCTAAAAATACCAGTTAATGGCAGTGGTGAGGGAAGCAACAAAAAAAAATATGCTAAGAAGAAGCATCAATTTAGTTGGCCTTTGAAGAATATATTTACCGTTAGAAGAGATGGTATTGATGGTGTAAAATCGATTGGAATAATAATAACAGGGAGACCTGATGCACAAGTAATCTCTTCAGCTTCAGGGAAGGTCAATAAAATTGGGAGAATGAGAGGGTTTGGAAGGTACGTAGTTATTAGACATGCTGATAATTATTTCACAATATATGCAAACCTAAAAAAAATAGTTGTGGAAGAAGATGAGAAAATCAGATCTGGTAAAATTATTGGCAGAATTAACAATAACAAACTGCATTTTCAAATTGATTACAGAGGAAAATCCTTAAACCCATTACACTATCTTCCTAAAAGGGGATAAAATCAATTTTTAGCTTTCAGTTGGATTAGCTTAAGGATTCAAGTTAGGAATGCATAGCTTGATACAGGTCTTTTCTCTGTACCTTTATACTGGTTATTCGCATAGAACCAATCACTGTACCGAAGCCTTTATTTGAAACGATGCCTTTTACGTGTCAGAACAGTAATTTAAAGTACTTAACATAAATTTTTGTTATAAATACTATACAATGTTTCATATTTCCCCTGAACTGACTAACTTAGTAAAATGCTCAAAGGATCTGTCATAGGTTTTTTCAGCCTGCTTTGGGAAGAAACATGCTGGAAGCTCTCGCGATCTAAGGTGGTATGAAACACACTCACAGCATAGACCCTTCTTTGAGCAAGGCTCATAAGTACAATTACACATTTTATGATTCTTTTCCTTATTACATTCCATCTTCTACTCCTTTTAATCATTTGGACTCAGGATCCCAAATTGAGAACCACCAAGGTGATGAATTAACTTAACTCTACTAATATCAATTACTCCATTATCATTAAAGAGATTTTTGTTTACATAGGATGCAATTACTTTGCCAATAACCACTTTATGGTCACCTGAGTCATACATCTTATAAACCAAACACTCAATATGACCAACACATTCTTCAATATAGTATGCATCTATTATTTTGCACTTACTTGAAGTTAGTCCCGTCTTTGCTAACTTGTCAACATCTCTACCTGAATGAGTACCACAATAGATTACCTCATTAAGCATAGATAATTCTGGAAGATTTATGCAAAATGATTTTGATTCTTCTATTATCTTTAAAGAAAATCTTTCAAAACCGAGTGATAGACCTAACAATTTCGGTGATCCGCTTACTGGCATATGCCAAGCCACAGTGGTGATTGTAGATAAATTTGCTGTTGTGGCTGTAATAAGTATGACAGAACCGGCATTGATGATTCTATGAGACTCACTAACAGGGATATCAATTTTCTCCATTTTTATTCACCATTAATATACACCGATAATCATAAGTATAAAAAATAAAATATTATCTACATTTGTCATTTATAAAATACTAGCCGATGCTATATCGGTTCAAGCTATGAGATTTGAATACCTTATTTAAAACTAAATGAAATAGTGCAATAATTTTTATTGAAAATTTTATATTTGTTTTGATATTGAAGGATTCTATTTTATTATAATTAATTCTATAAATGTGAAAAAAATTAATAATTATGGCAATATTATTGAATAATCATTTCTAAAAACGACTCTATTCAAGATTATAATTGCAATTCATTTTTATAATTTTTAATATTCAAATATTTAACTATTGACTAATTCAGTAGTTACAGTAATTTCATAGAAATGAATTATTATTTTAACTAGTAAATTATTTCATTGTTCAAAACGACTTATTTTTTATACCATGATCAATTTTTTTATAGAAATATCATTGACTTAATATCTATAATAGGATGATATTCCACTCAAGATAAAAATGAATCCATAATATTCTGTTTCCCACAAATATAATTAATATGATGGCATATATAATATTTAATATTAGATGCATGCCATTATATCCTAACTATTAAATCAGTGTTAAACAATATCATGACACTACAAGATATAAAGTTATTAATAATTAATATATTACATACAGTAAAATGTTATTTGACATGATTAATAATCTTTTTAATATTCGCCTTTTATATGAGTTCAGCTCATTATTTAATATTCTAGGGAGTATATAAAGAATGAGAAATTACTTTCGTAATAAAGTTCAATCAGATTATAAATTAGACAATCAGAAAAATTCAATCTTGCTTAAAGAGTATTCACAAGTATCAATTAGAAGAGAGATAGAAAAAAGTTTTACAAAAATTTATGACACCAAGAAACACAGTTACTCCAACAAATTTCTACCTGATAATCAGAATCAATCAGCATATTATAACACACTATTAAATAAGAATTGGTATTCTGATAATTTATATCTTGCGGATTCAGTATATAATATAGACCTTTATGAAGCCTATATACGAAATATCGATGTAATTAGATTAGCAACATTATTGATTAAGCTTATCAATAACAATCTCTTCATGACAAGTGAAAATCGTTTTGGGAATGATTTTTATGACTACTGCAGAGACATATCAATTGAGTTAGATATTTTTCAAGGGATAGATGATACTGATCTTATTGAAATTTATCTCAAGCAAATGGTAATAATCATGAAGCGCAGCGAGCTTTTACATTATGTTGATGACATTGCTATAGTTGAAAATTATTTCACTTCATGTAATTCAATGTTCTCATTGTTATTTTCTTCCTTCTGGAATATTGTCAAATGGGAAGAGATATTTACTTCTGCGCCTGATGTTGCAAATGAATTGAGGGAGCATCGAAATGTCCTTGCCAATTTAATGATTAGACAAACCAGTAGCTTCAGGATAGATAAAATAGCAAATATTTTTTTTGAACTAACAGGATTTGGCAGAATTAACGATCTATACCTTATATCATTTATAGACTTTTATTTCTTCACTTGGCTTAAGCATTTCGGCATATTGAGATACTTAGATGGGGAGTTAAACGAACCTGTTGCAGTAGAGCTTACTGATTTTGGAAACAAGCTATTGCAAAATCTATAGGCTTTTAAAACCCTATCTGTCATACAAACAATATAACATTCCTCGCAACTCCGCTCACCATAACCTGAACTCAATGAATGGTTTATATTTATGTTTAATGAAGTTTTTAATTAATCCTGGTCCAGGTAACCAATAGGGTTTTGGAAAAATATACTTGGTTGTAATCCCCATAGTTGGATACTGAAGAATAAATTTTCTTAATGATAAATACATTCGATAATCAAATCTAGTTCTTCCATAAGCGATGACTCGTATCAAACGATTGGCTTCAATGGGATGCATTAAACAACTCTTTATATCTTCATGCTTCCTCTTCCACTCGAAATAGGATTCCCTTGAACTGAAGAAGCGATTGTTATCGCATGGGGCTATCAGATCTCCTTCTGACAACCATTTTCTTAATGGTAATCCAGCGTGTATCAATAAGCCCTTTGGTTTGTAATCTATTAGTATGCCATCCCTTTGAATTAGCTCAACCTTCTCCTTTTTGTGAGCGCATACTGATTGTACTACTACCTCCTTGCCGGGAAAAAAATTTGAAAGGGAAGTCGCTTCAAGTGAACATTCAGCATACCACTTTTGTTCATCATCCACATAAACTCGATGATGGTTCTTGAAGTTCGAAAATGGTCGAGCATAAAATATTTCCCCTATCTCCGGAAGTACTGCATCTTTAGGTAGTTTTTCACCCATGAAGGTCTTTATCTTTGCATGATTTTCATTCTGCAAGGCAATAATTATCCCTCCCTCTAAATCATGAAGGCTGCTCCTGATCTCATCTTCTGAAACTTTCATCTCATTAACAATTTCATCAACCTTAGGAGCAAATCCGGTCTCGATTACTGTATCAAATATCAACTTCTTTATTCGTTTAGTAGTATCACTATAATCTGCCATTATGATAACCTCCTTTAGTCATTTCATCAGGTCGTCACAAAAAGTCTTAATACCCTCATTAGCGTATTCACTACCAAGCATAAAATTTTCAATGGGCTGGGAAAAACGCATACGGCTGACTATTCTAAAGATAGGCATTATGCCAGCCTCATGATATCCACTGCTTATAAACACCCTTGCAATTACCTCTGAACCCAGTCTATTTATCAATGCTGTCATAGGTCGATCCAATAACTCAACTTCAAACACTTTTAGCGGAGGACCGCCAAAGGTGGCAAAAATTCCTATCCTTTTGTTCATTATTCCTCGAACTGTCTGTAGATACCTCGCCACAGGATAGGAGAAGATTGCCCATTTAGGACCACCCACGCAGATTCGATCAAATTCGGATATATTTGGGTATTCCATAGGCTGGATATCCTCCTCAACCTGATGATAATGACGTAGAAAGAACCTTCGCCAAAAGGGGATAAAAAGTGCTAGTCCAATAGCAGGATATCTTGGGAAGTCCCTTGATACCTCCCTGATCCATGAATAAAGAACCGCAGGCTTTATTTCATCAAACGCTACATCACAACCGCGTTTTTTCAACTGACTTCCAATAGATTTTGCAAGACGCTCTGTGTTGCCTGTGCGGGAAAAGTAGACTACTAATACTTTTAATTTCTTCTTACTACTTCGATTCATAATTAGTATCCCCTACTTTATATATCGCCAGAAGATAGCTTATCATCTAACCTGAAGGCAGGGATGAGGATTTATTCACTTACTCCTTTCTCTGTTTTGGAATAATTATCCTCATAATAACCCTTCAAAGATTTATTACCAATCATATATCTTCCATCCCCGTTTCAATGCTTCTCTTCTAAGTCTCTTATCTGGAGTGACGCATATCGGAGTTCCAACACGCTCTAATACATAGATGTCAGCAAATGAATCAGCATAATAGGATGAATCATCTAATGTAAATCCATTGGTTTTGCAAAACTCTTCTACCCTGTTGAGTTTTTCCCTACCATAACAGTATTTGCCCATTAGCCTTCCTGTTAGCAAACCATCCTGAGCATCCAATTCTGTGCAGAGAATATCATCAATTTTAAGATATTCCCCTATGGGATAACAAACATAGGATAATGAAGCGGATAATAAAACCGTTCTCACATTCTGAAGGCTATTGATCTCTTCAATAGCACTTCCCCTAATATGGTGGATTATAACATCATTAAAACACCCTTTAGAATAATCAATTAACATCTTCTCAGGTAAACCCTTGGATTTCATCGCCCATTTATTTATAACATATTCAGTATTCAACAATCCGGTTCCATGAAGAAAGGCGATCAGCATGTTGACTATATATTTTGAATGAGGAATAAGGCCATTTTGATAACTATATTTAATTATGAGTTTCCCGCTACTTGTATCCAAGATTGTGTTATCAATATCAAAAAAAGCGACAGTACTCCTCATCCTTCATGCCTTAACGTTATCATTATTTATGGACAGGTCAATATTTTAATTCTAATCCCCAATCTTCAAATTTTAATTAGGATAGATTCATCTCGACAGATTTTTTCTTTCCCTTTCATCAAGCCTTGCTGATAATGGTTGAATAAAAAATCATAACCTATGATGGTTGCAAATATATTATTAACAAATTTTAGTTGACAAGTAATATTTTTGCATTAATTAATTAAATATCAAATTTCATATAAGTTGTATTATTACCCTCCTAAATGAGCGAGCTAAAGGCAAAAGACCTCTTGGATATACACTCAGTTAGCGCTGAAGAGGTTAGGCTTATCTGTGAATCAGCAGGGTATTTTAAAAATCTCTTTACTCGCTCAATAAAGACTGTTCCAGTTCTTCGAGGAAAGACCGTTTGTTTTTTATTCTATGAACCATCCACAAGAACAAAAATAAGCTTTGAACTTGCCGCAAAGAGGTTATCCGCAGATATAATAAATGTGACTGTATCTTCTTCTAGTGTAGTAAAGGGAGAATCTCTAATTGATACTGTTCACACGCTTGAGGCGATGAATGCGGATTATATAGTAATGCGGCATGAGGCTTCCTTGGCTCCTCATTTCTTATCTATGAACACAAAGGCCTCTGTAATAAATGCGGGTGATGGTTTTCATGCCCATCCCACACAGGCTCTCCTTGATGCCTATTCCATTCTTGAGAGGAGAGGGAATCTTGACGGTCTTCATATAGGCATTATAGGGGATGTTAAACATTCACGTGTAGCAAGATCTGATATAGAAGTGTTTAAAAAGCTAGGGGCAAGGGTTACACTATGCGGACCACCTACGCTAGTTCCCGATGAGTTTCGAATATATGGTGTAGACATCAACTATAAATTAGATGAGATCTTACCTGAATTGGATGTTGTAAATATGCTAAGGATACAGAGGGAAAGACAGAGGGGCTCTCTCATCCCATCACTGAGGGAGTATCACAGACAGTTCGCATTAACAGCCGATCGACTCAAGAGATGCAGAGATGACATCATTGTAATGCATCCTGGTCCCATTAATAGGGGAATCGAAATTGACGATATGGTAGCTGACAGCCCAAATTCAATTATAAACGAACAGGTTACAAATGGTGTGGCCATAAGGATGTCTATTTTTTATTTGTTGGCAGGCGGAAGACCGCTTGAGGAGATCGAGGATGATTGAATTCAATCCCTTCCAAAGAATATGTTATGAGAATTTTAATTAAAAGTGGCAGATTAATAGATCCAGCCTCTGAATTGGATGAAGAGCTAGATGTATTAATAGAAAAAGGAATAATAAAAAAGATACACAAAAATATTTCCGAAGAGGGAAAAATTCAGATAATTGATGCATCCAATTGTATTGTCCTGCCAGGACTCATTGACATGCATGTTCACTTTAGAGAACCAGGCAGAGAGGATAAAGAGACAATTATTGGTGGGTCTCGTGTAGCCGCTAAGGGTGGTTTCACCTCAGTATGCACAATGCCAAATACAAATCCAGTGATTGATAATGAGGCTCTTGTCCGTTTTATTAAACTTGAGGCTGAACAGGGTCCGATTAATGTATACCCAATTGCCAATATATCAAAGGGTTCCAAGGGAGAAGAGATTACTGAAATGGCTGAACTGTTCAAGGCAGGTGCTGTCGCATTCTCAGATGATGGTATGCCAATTATGAGTTCCATTCTAATGAGAAGGGCATTAGAATATTCACGAATGGTTGATGCCCCTATCATAACTCACTCAGAAGATCTTACCTTATCAGAAGATGGAATTATTAATGAAGGATATAACTCTATTCTCCTTGGTCTCAAGGGCATGCCCAAAGAGTCAGAGGAGGTTATGATTGTTAGGGATGTTATCCTAACAAGATTATCCAAGGGTAAACTTCATGTGGCGCATGTCTCCTCAGGTGGATCAGTGGAAATAATAAGAAGGGCAAAGGAAGAGGGTGTAACAGTTACCTGCGAAACATCGCCGCATTATTTTTCGCTTACTGATGATGCAATAATTACTCACCTTTCCATGGCAAAGATGAATCCACCACTACGCACAGGAGCGGACAGGATGGCAATTATCGATGGATTAAGAAGTGGCGTAATTGATGTAATAGCAACCGATCATGCACCTCATCTTAAGAATGAGAAGATGCAGGAGATTGAACATGCCCCATTTGGCATCATTGGGCTTGAGACCGCGGTACCATTGATCGTTACTAGACTAATTAAAGAACATGCATTTTCTTATATCGATGCATTCAGTAAGGTGACTATCAATCCAGCTAGGGTACTTCAAATCGAAAGAGGAATATTGCAGGAAGGAGGGGCAGCGGACATAACAATCATTGATCCTGAGAAGAGGGTTACAATAAATGAATCCTTCTTAATATCGAAGTGTAAAAATACTCCTTTTATCGGGGAACAACTATATGGATCTGTTGAGTACACCATCTGTAATGGGAAGATCGTGTACAGGAATACCTCTTGAATTACATTTTTATAATTTTCTATTTTATATTACTGCTTTTTTATTTATCCCCAAAAATAATAAATTGAAAATACCTTGACCAAACTTTACACTTTGTTCACAATTTAACCTGTGAATTAAGGACAAAGTTTTTTCTCACTCATTTATCAATTACATATACATATTAGATTGGGGAATGTGAAATACAATATTGTCAATTTTTAGGGAGGAGTTATTCATGCGGGGAAAAAGATTATTCATTGCTGTTTCATCAGTATGCTTCATAATTGTAATACTCTTATCTCTACTTATATCATCTCTGCCAGCCCAAAAAAGCAAGGTTTACACATTCACCTTTTCAGAATTAAACGCCTACAAGAAAATTAATATGCCACAGAAATATAGACCACTTTGGGTAAAGATCCTAAAAACTAGAAAGCAGGGTAGAGATGCAAAGAGTCTAATCGCAAATAATAGAAATAATATTGATAATATGATTAAGGCGATGAAGCTAAAGTCAAAGCAGAAGGATTATCTCAAGGATCTTATCCTGGATAAAAATCCTGTAATGGAGATAATCGTCAAGGGGGCTGGGACACCTCCAAAGGGAACCCCACAATATGATATTGCTGTATATAAGGTTTTTCCAGCTTTGTATAAAGCAATTACCAGGATTACAAAGAAAGTTCGTATGAAGATAATATATTATCCAGGAGGAATTATAGGCGATGAGCCTGATTTTATCAGAAAAATTAAGCTAGGTGAACTTCAATGGGCTGGGGGGCAGACCATCATGGGACAGATGATATGTCCCGAGTTATGTGTGTTCGATTTCCCATTCATATATGACTATGAACCAAAACTATATTGGGAAGAGTTGAAGTTCTGTGGAATTGATTGGATCTGGGGTAAAGTGAGTCCAGCTATTCATAAATTTTTAAACAAAAGGGGATTTGAGCTTGCTGGTCTTCTTGATGGTGGCGGTTGGTCAGCAATATCTAGCAAAGATGTACCAGTGAGTAGGGCTGAGGATTTGGGTAAGCTTGTTTATCCCCTATTCCCAGGAGCGAGGATAGGCTCAGAAATTAAAAATGCACTTGGATTCAAGAAGGTAATAGTAAGCAGGGTTTGGGACATAACTACAAATTCAGCGACAGGTATGATCAATTCAGCAATGTGCTCCTGGTATTGGCATATTCTACTTCAGATTACCCCATATTATAAGTACGTTACTGACTATCCCTTGGATGGCTATAGCGGAGCGATATCCCTTTTTGACAATAGTATGCTATACTCGATAATAAAGATTTTTGACAACATAGGACCATTACTTGATATCTCAAGAAAGGATGCTGTAAAAATCGTTAGGACAGTATTATTGTCACTAAACAAGGAAACAAAAGAATTGATGCGTCCATCCCTTCGGAAAAAAGATGCAGAGGCAAGGCGCAGCCTTCTCAGTTCAGGCACTTATAAACTTATTCCGTTCCCGACAGAAGAGATTGAAAAGGTTAAGGATAAAGTTGTTCCACTTTATAATAAACTCGCTGATAAAAAAGATACCTACCCAAAATGGTTTCTGGAGGATATACTGAAATACAGGGAAGAATATGATAGATTAAAAAAAGCCAAGAAATTGACTGATAAATGGTGGAAGGATGGGATATATCCTGATGGGTATGATGAATGGGGATGGATAAGGGATTGGGGTAAGGAGTTGTTATAGATATGAAAAGTGTTTGCATATTTGTCAAGACAGTAGCAATCATAATAGCATCTATTTTTTTCAATTTAGAGGAAGCGAATGCATTTAATAATAAAAGCAACAAGGAGAAGGTGATAATTTATCGTTTCAAAGATCGTAGCAATGTTAATCTTTACAGATATTATTCATATATAATTCCAAATTCAATCAAAACTGAACTAGAAAAGATAAATCTATACAGAATAGAAACCCTATCAGTATCTCTTGCCTATATTGACGAATCATCATCAACAGAAATATTTGAGAGTTATATACGATTCCTTTCAAAGAGGGGGAAGGAGCTAAATGCAAACTTCATCATTTCTGGCTCTTATTATGTTAAGGAAAAAAATATTTATATAAAGACTCAGATATTCGATGTGGCTACTCAAAAGATTACTGATATTAAGGAGTGCAGCGATAGAATTGGCGCTATATTACAGAATATAATAGACGAAATAACTAGAAAGATTAATTATGAGATGCAAAGGTCATCCACCCAGAAAGCCCAGAAAGCAAAGAAAAGATCCAAGAAGAGGGTTGCCAGGTCTCCCTTCCTCTCTTTCTATAATAGCATAATGGGTATAACATTCGGTCTCAGCTATGGATTGGTAGATATGCTTGGGAAATGGGAGGATGAATATAAAAAAGGAGATATGGTTACAGCTTATGTCTTTTATGAACTAAATAATATTAATCTCTTCCAAGATAACGCAATAATGAGAGATGTTGCTATATCATTTCATTTTGATTATTTCTCTACTAACACTGAAGAATCATATTATACTTATACAGAGTATTCCTATTTAGATGTTACAGGAATTACACTAAATTTTGTGTATCTCTACAGGTTAGCAGCCTTTTTTGACCTCGCCTTTTCAGCAGGGATGGGAGTATCAGAATCAGAATTTTTGGTTCCATTGCTCAATAGCCTTAATGATGATAATAACGACTCGGACGATTCCACTTTTGCGACTCCTGAATCATATAGAGAAACAATAGATCCCTATGTCAATCTAACAATATTCATGAACCTGACTATAAATCATATTCAGACTATAATCGGCGTTTCGCATAAGACAATATTATCTGATGACAGGATGAGTTTTTCAGTCATCTATATGGGCATAGGCTATAGAATATAGATGCTATACTATTTTGAATAATACAAATGAAACGGATAATTGTATTCGGTTATTATACATTTAATATTTAAATTTTGTATATAAATTATTTATGTAAATGAATAATTATTAAATAACAAAAACTATATCGAGGAGGAATCATTAATGAATATACAGCAATGGGATAGTGCGCCTGAGATGCTAATTGATACAAATAAAGTGTACAAGGTTACAATCGAGACCAACAGGGGTAATATAGAATTGGAATTATATTCACAGCACGCCCCCAAAACAGTTAACAATTTTATATTCTTAGTCAGAGAGGGGTTCTATGATAACGTAACCTTTCATCGGGTGATAAGCAATTTTATGATTCAGGGAGGAGATCCTACAGGCACTGGAAGGGGAGGGGCCGGGTATAGTTTTGAAGATGAGATAGAAGGGAATCCTCTAACACATGAGAAAGGGGTGATCTCAATGGCGAATGCTGGCCCTAATACTAATGGGAGCCAATTTTTTATTACTCATTCCCCACAACCTCATTTGAATGGTAAACATACAGTATTCGGTAGGGTGATAAGTGGTCAGGATGTGGTTGATTCAATCCACCAAGGAGATAAGATGGAACGAGTTGAAATAATAGAGGATTAATCCTACTCGTTACAGGTATTATTAAGGTTCATGTTTACTAATCCTCTTAATTGAGGTAATCCATTACAACATTTTTAAGGAGATTTTCAGCCTGCATCGCTTTATTGTAGATTAAGATGTTGTAAAAAAAATCAGGAGTAGTAATATGAAAAGGTATATGTTAAACAGAAGAGATTTTTTAACAAGAGCTGGAGCCATTGGACTAGTCTTTGCAGCCACAAGACCAATATATGCATTATCGAGGATGCTGTCAAATTCGACTGAGAATGAACTAAAACTACTGGATTTTGTCCATATTACTGATGTTCATATAACAGATGGAACAAATCCCTTGCGTGTTGAGGTGCTTGATGATATCCCAGGATTAGATGCAGCCTGGAGACCTCAACAACATATGAGCGCTACCGCATTGGATGCGGTAATACGTTCCATAAATCAACAACATGCAGAAGAGACTTTTGATTTTATGATATCCACTGGAGACATGGTAGACAACGCGATGCAAAATGAATTTCAATGGTTTATGGATGTTCTAAATGGAAACATTATGTCGGATGATTATCTTGAACTTGTTGATAGGGATATTATGACTCCGGTTAATCCCCAGGGTATTGAAGTTGATATACCATGGTATGCCGCGATTGGGAATCACGATACCATGATTGTTGGCAACTTCCCTGCGAAGTTAATGGAAGCAATTCATAAAAACATGAAAGAGACCTATGGATTTGAGATAACCACTCAGGAAGAGGTGATAGAATTACTTTTTAATTATGGATTTGACATGATGCCGGAGAATATGGATGGTTACTACAGCTTTGATCCCAATGATTATGTACACTGTATTGTGTTGAATACCAACAATGATAATTGGGTAGAAGGATTAATTGATAGGTTCATGTCGAGAAATAGAAGCTTAATTGGTCGGCTTATAAGATTAGAAGATTCACTTGGCAGGGAATTAATAATTAAATATATTTTGATAACTTTTCTAAAGTGGCTAAAGACACAATCTCAAGAGGTTGTAGGGGGCATAGCGGAAGGCACCCTCAATAGGGACCAGTTTGAATGGATGAAGGGGGAGATAGAGAATAATTCTCACAAGCTTTGTCTCATTTTCTCTCATCATGGTCCTGATTCATTTTTGAGCCCTATTGGTAATGTTACTCCTAATGAACTGAGAAGTTGTCTTTGCTCTTATGATAATGTTATTGCTCACATCTATGGGCATAACCATAATAACCATATTGTAAAAGAGGAAAGTCCCTACGGTTATTATTGGGGAATCAGCACATCTTCAATTATCGAATATCCTCAGGAGTGGAGACGCATCGCAATATGGGACAATGGCGATGGTACTGGTATATTATCCTGTCGAATGTTTCAGCATGGTTATAGTGATTCACTTAATCAATCAATGGGAGATCCACAGTCCGATATTGACACACACATTGGTAGGGTTGAAGACAGGGATGTGGACCTAGAATTTAATATCTCATCATCCATTGCTGAGAATATTTCAAACAACCTCTCCCAAAATAGCGATGAATCATCAGTGCAGCCTAGTGGTAATGATGATTCAGCATGGGGATTAATTTATGCATTTTTAAGGAATCTCTTTGGGAGGAGATAAAAATATCAATTTTTTGTTTGCCCAGTTATTGATAGATCTCTATTCATAGTATTGTGCCTTATAATCATATGAATATCATCGGATGATCTAATCTATACTCATAGTCCTTAAGTAATAGGTGAATTTATAATAGTTCACAAGGAATAGTATGAGATTGATTATTATTAATCCAATCCTAGAGTGATGGATAATATTTCTATACCATCAACTAATCCCACAAAATTATAAAATTGATATCTACAAATGCTCTTACAGGAATGATGCTGTATGATGAATTCTTTTAACATATTATCATAGCTAAATATCTGTCTTGACAAAGTGGCAAAATATACTTAATATATATTATCAAATGTTCCACTAATATCGATGCATTACGATTTTGCTTGTCTTTGACAAGATGGATTATAATTTTATTATTATAAAAAACAGTATCAATTGAGGAATAAATCCTATTGGGAATAATAGTTTTTCAAGGCCTATCTGTTTTTGAGATAGTGAATATCAATTTACGACATTGAGCTGTAGGTTTAGAATAATTATTCATAACATTAGTTGTCAATGGGAATGAAAGAAAATAGTATATAGGAATACAATTAATGTCACGAAGGAAACAATATCTTGTTGATAAAAAGCTTCAATTTAAAACAGCTTTTATGATTATTGGTGTTGTGACAATACTAACAGCATTAGTAATTTCAGCTATTGTTTTTATAATGGTTTATAATAATAATAAGATCGATAATATCCTACATATTCAAAATAATATAGCTGAATTTTTAAACTCTCGTATATCGCTGATCGAGAATAGGGAATATAAAAATGTTTTAGAAAATATTGCGCTCAATCACAGTAGTAATGATGTAATTTTAAGAAAGATCACTCAATATAATAAAATACTTATGTTTTCAATTATCATCTTTGCGTTTGCTCAAGGGGGCATCCTTTACATTCTGTTGATACGAATAACGCACAGAATTTCTGGTCCAATATATCTAATGTCAATGTACATAAAAGACATCATTAAGGGAGAGTATCCTTCTCTGAGATCACTGCGAAGTAAAGATGAGTTGAAGGATTTTTATGGGTTATTTAAACAGATGGTTACAGTGATAAAGGAGAGAGATAATAGGTAATTGCTTCTTTAAATAATTATCTATTTTTAATCATTATTTGTGATTCCCATGGGAGTGTTTGAATTCCTTCCTGTGGCAGGATTGGTTGCAACCTCTCAATCGTATATACTGTCAACACTGTCATTGTGTGAATGAAGGTGTATCTTACTTAGGAAAATGCACAAATTAGGGAACTTTATGAAAAGAGGGTTTCAATATATTCTGTTTTTATCTTTTGTTTTTTTATTTGCATTATCCATTCTTACATGCAGTAAGAATATAGGCGGTAAGTATAAGCTACTCGAGGGTGATTGTCAGGAATTTTTAATTATTAAAGACCTTGGCGGTGGGAAATATACTATAATTCTTCTTCGACAGGATGTTGTGGAATTTGAAATTGTAGGCGATATTGAAGGAAACAGAATTTCTGCTCATATTGGCAGTTCCCCTATACATTTTGACTTTCAAGATAATCAGGCATTTCTTCTTTATCAGGATAGACAGTGTAGATTCGAAAAGATTGAATAAGTCACTGATTGACGTCAAATGTAATTTTGTGGCAGATAGAGGCATTTGGAACACTTCATAAAGATGGAGCTGGGTATTTGTAGATGATATAATAGAAAATTATTTTTTAGTCCTCTTTACAGTTGCTTTATATCTTCTAATTGCATCTTGGGAGAAATCGTCTTTGAAAATAATTTCTTCACCTTTTAAGACCTTCACGTCAGATATTCGAAGCATCGCATTTCTATTGCTGAATCCAATCTTTCCCTCATTCAGTATATCAGGTGCATATGTCGTGATTATATAATCTTCATTTATCAATAGACTCACATCCTCTTCTTGTAATCTTATTTCAATCCTGTATACTGTATTATACTTTATTGTATGGTTCTTGGATACGAGTTCTGTAATTATGAAATTCCATTTTTCTGTGCGCCTCTTCCTAGTATCTTTGATCTTTGAGTTAATAAAAGTAATTCTATTTATTCTATTCTCATCACCTGAAAACTTAAAGGCATAAAACTCTTTTAAATTTTTTGCAGAGAAGAAAATCATATCCTCAACTGGACTACTAATAGGATTCAGTATCTCTATTGATAATCTTATAGAGGTGTAGTCTTTAACAGGTTTAGTTGAGATTATTGAGTTATGGTTAATTAACTCACTATTCCCCCACATCCTTGTCTTAGCCTTGGTCTCTATGAGAAAGGATTCTTTAAAATCCCTTCTAATTTCCCATTTGCCAGATATTTTTATCCATCTATATTTTTTTTTCTCTGCTTGAATATGGGATGATATTAAAATGCAAATAATCAAGAAAAGAGAAACGAAGATATTATTTCTATTAAGCATTACTACTGCCTTTCTCATTTATCCAATGTATTATATCGGTTATTTGGTTGGCTGAGCTGTAATCGTATAAACGTAAGACTCACCTTCAGAAAGAACAAGTGCGCTTGAAGTAGTCTCACCTATTGTGACATTCGCTTCAATAAAGTCTCCAGCATCATCATCGTATATATTACATGCTACATCGCCTGCGAATTGGTTGATCTCTTTTGATTCGGTTGTCTCCTCTGGATTATATCCACCTGCCTTTACCCATAGCGCATCATAATTTGCCCATATTATTTCATTTATTGCTCCATCAGATTCATTTATCCAGGCCAATTCAGTCGTATCATCATCTCCACAAAATGTTAAAAAGAGTAATGACGTGATCAGCAAGAGTGAAATTAGAGATTTTCTTTTCATAGATTTTCCTCCACAATAATTATTTATCTAATGGTAACTCCCACTTTTGTTTATGATTGAAAGGAGAGTCACAATATGTTAACATTGTTACACGCTATAACTTCAGTCAATCATTTACATATATAATATGTGAAAATTCAACAATTTTGAAAGTATTCAAATGTTATTAAGACTTATTGAAGTCATTAAGTAGAAGATTTTTTACTTTTATGGATATTAGAATAACCTGTACTTGGAGAGTTGGCAAGTATTTTCCTTAAGAAATTAATAAATCCTATCAGTAAAGAAAATATCCTTGAAATTCTTTTCAATAGTATTGATCTGGTTACATATATCATAATAATGAAAAGGACCTTTTTTATGAGCGCGATCATCAAGGACATTCAAAAGAACAATAGAGAGATAATCAGAATTGAGGTATCGGAATTTAAGGGGAAGGAGTTGATTAACATAAGGATATGGTATCAGGCGATAGATAATGATGGCAATATTGTTTACAATCCCACACAGAAGGGCATAACAGTTAGCCTATCACAATATGATGAATTGAGGGATGGAATTGATAGGATTGGTCAATATATAAAAGATACTGGGGGTGATGCTAATCAGATAGATGAATAATTCCATCCTGGTGTAGTGAAATTATCTCTTTTACACATATTTCTCTTGCCCTGTTTATCTGAATCTCGTCATGGATAATATTTGGATTTACTATGCCTTGATGTATGTCTTCTATTAGATATCTTGCAGGCAGGGGAATACTCTTAAGCAGTGGAAGCATGTTCCTTTTCTTGGTCTTCTTCAGGGCTGTTGATAGGATAAACCATCCCACACCTAGGATGAGATGATTGAAATCCTTAGGTTCCACTATTTTTGAGAGTATATAATTAAAGCTTTTATATCCGTGATTCATCCTCCTTATCTGTAATCTTCTATAAGTGGATACGAAATTTGATTGCGAGTATATTCTTTCTGAGAAGGATATACTCTTATTCTTAGCGAGAGATACGATCTCTTCCATTCTTCTCTTAGATATTGAACCCTGCAGGATATTAGCGTAGAGATCGGGTTTTTCGGAGATTGATTGCACAATATCTATTTCTTTTGTCATTGATATGGTCTGATAGAGTAATTTTGAGTCCCTCATAACCTCTATCCAATGATAGAGGTCCTTTGAATAGAGGATTTTTGCATTGGATAGTATTTTTAATCTCCTCTGAGTCTCTTGTAGGAATTTTGAATAGCTGAAATCCTCATCCCCCTTTAACAACATATAAATAGCTTCTTCAATGGAATATATACCCTCTACAAGATCCCTTTTATTTATTAAATTGGATGATCTCAGTCTTTTCATCATTGTTTTAACATCACTTATAGTATTTGTGGATAGATTTCTCTTTATACGAAGTGAATGATTAGGGAAGGAGAGGTTGATAAGACATATCTGATAGGTAGTTATGAGCTTTTTATTCTGAAGTTGAAATAGCAACCTTTGCAATTCTATATCGTTAAAGGTATCAAGGATGGATTTTAGGTTTGGAAGGATATTGATTGGATTCAAAAAAAAATCTATTATCTCTCTCTCAATAAGTTCTGAATCTGAGTCGCATTTTATTCTCCTTGAAAAGAGTCTGAAAAATTTAACAGGAATGATTATCGATATGCACCGTTCAATATCCTTCGCAATAATTGATAGATCAATCCTTTTGTAAGCTTCTCTATATTGATCGTTTGCATTCAATTCTTGTAGGAGCATTCCTATTTTATATTTATTTTTGAATAATATATTTAAAACAATCTCTATCTCATAGAGTTTGGATTCTATATGCTCGTTTAGAAGTTTGATTGCGTTAGGAGAAAAATTATCGGTTAATACGTAAATAGTGAAGCTCTTGCCTTCATCCCTTATTTTTATACTGCTGGTTATGCTATATTCAATATTATGATGGTTCATTATGGGGGAAAACGCAATCCTTGGATTAGCATACTGCCTTTGGAATAATTTATTAATGTCTGGGAAGAGGATATTTATTATTATTCTGGAGGATAGATTAAATATCATCTTAGTTTATGGAGAGAATTAGTTAATAATATTTAGATAACCTAAATATATTTGTGAATCTCCTCGTTTAGTGCTTCAAGAGCACAAACAGCTGCTTCTGAGAAGTGTAATCCTTGGTATTTTTTATAAGCGTATGTAATGCTGCTTGATGAATTTATTCTATGAATTTTGACATCAGGAAGTCTTTTAATCGCTCTAAGTGTCATCTTTACATCTCCCCCTTGAGAACCAACTCCAGGTATGAGGAGTGGTATGGCCTTGGCTGAATGTATAAAGGTGTCTATGATTAGCTCTAGTTTGTCAGGATATGTTGCTCCCACTACTGCCCCAATACCAGGTTGATGCCATTCGATTATTTTTTTGGAAATATAAATATACAAGGGGATTCCATCTATGGAAAGGTCTTGGAAATCCTCTGACCCTTTGTTTGAGGTCTTATTAAGAATGTAGTAGCCCTTATCCGGATGATTTTGTATAAAGGGGTATATGGAGTCATGGCCCATGAATGGAGAGATGGTTAGAGCATCGGCCTTGAAAAAATCAAAAGCCTCTTTGGAATAAGCCACAGATGTTTTCCCAATGTCGCCTCTCTTTACATCGAGTATTACAGGGAAACCCTGGGATTTGAAGATAGCTATTATTGATAGAAGTGCCTCTATACCCTCTATTCCATACTGAGCATAAAAGGCATAATTGGGTTTAACTGCTGCAGGATAAACCCCTTTGGTTGTCATCCTGTTTAGAATCGACTCAAAGAATGATACAATCCTCTTTTTAATTGTCCCTGAACTGATAGGGATATCCTCTAATATTGGATCAAGGCCAAGAGATATGATGCTGTTAAATTTGTTTGATGAAAATTTCAGGAGTTCAAGATAATTCATTATTTAGTCTATTGATGTAATTATTATATAGATCGAAATTCGATTTATCAAATAAAACAAAATTTACATCCATTACATAGTCTTCATCTCTTATAAAATTGATCACTGTGGTTATGGCCACTTCGCATGCCTCCTCCTTGGGGTAGCTATAAACACCAGTTGATATTGCTGGAAATGCAATGGATTTAAGGTTGTACTCTTTGGCGAGTTTCATTGAGTTGAAATAGGAGTGTTCAAGAGTTTCCCTCTCTCTGCTCCTGCCACCTTTATAGATTGGCCCAGGGGTATGAATAACATGCTTGGCTTTGAGTTTATAACCTTTTGTAATCCTTGCCTCTCCAGGTCTGCATTCTCCAAACCCTCGACATTCCTCAAGTAATTGTGGGCCGGCAGCTCTATGAATTGCCCCATCTACTCCACCTCCTCCGAGAAGGCTTGTGTTAGCCGCATTAACGATTGCATCAGTATTCTCTTCAGTTATGTCACCTTGCTTAATCTTTATATAATTTAGAATATCCTTCATTATTGCCTCTATTATTTTTACTATGCCAGTTAAAATAGAATTTATGCAGCAGTTCGTAACTTGAACTCATTTTTGAAAGGACGAGTGTCATACAAGCTTGATAGATTTTATAAAATTGCCCCATATGCTGTTAGCTAAAAAATGAATCTCCTTATCACTCCTATGGAGTCTTTCATGCCAGCAATTAATGCAGATGGTTATTGACTAATATTGACATAAATTGATATTTATATCTGCTGTAATTTTTTTAAATATTTTTAACATCTGATTCGTAAATTTTTAGTAAGTGCTTAATAACAATGGGGTATATGTTAATGATTATTATTAATTGTAGGCGATCCCTAAAGATTAAGCATATGTATGAATAATCCCTCCCATCATTTATATGAGGATGTTGAGAATATTTTTCAAAAAAATCAACTATTTATTTGACTTTCGCATTAGATTGTATTATTTTCAAAAGATTTGCATTTTGTAAGTTTCAACAATTTCAAGATATATAGTTATTAACTAAATTTGCAACTTTAGGCTAGGGTTCAGGGGTTTACTGAGTGACATAAGGATATGTAAATTAAGTATCTATATGGTTTGTAAGGACTATTTTGTCAACTCATAAATTCTTCATTATTCATTATGTGGAGGATAGAGTTCATGGGTATAACTGCAAATGGTTTTGTTTTCTCCAAGAATTCCCTTATGCCAATTTGTATTCTATTCCTCTGTATTTCACTTGCAGGATGGAGCTGTAATAATGTAGAGGAGCCAGGGGGTAATATTTTAATTCCTGATCCTCCAAGTGCTCTTAGCTTATCCTCAGTTTCATCGAATGAGATTGCTCTATCCTGGATAGATACCTCTGACAATGAGGATGGATTCAGCATAGAGCGAGCACCTGAAGAAGGAGGTAACGCTGGTGTTTATGAGATTATACATACAGTTTCATCTGATGAAATTTCATTCAATGATTATGGATTGGAGGTTAATAAAGAATATTTTTACCGTATAAGAGCATATAACTCAATAGGAAATTCAGATTATTCTAATCAGGTTAGTTGCAAAACCATGATACCTGGTTGGAACTTCGATCAGTTTACAGACATGGAAAAGGAATACGGCTCTACAGATACTAATATCCTGCAACACTATCCTTCCTTACAGGAAATATTAAATAAACCTGCCCAAGATATTCCGGTATATGGATTATATACATGGTCGAGCAGTTGGGGCGCCTGGTGGCATTGGTATGATGAAATAAGTCAGGTTGGCTGGAGGACTATCCGTGTCGCTGGGATTAGGGATTTAGATGATGAGGAGATGGAATATCTAATAATTTATAATGTTGAACCGATGTTTACTTTATTCGGTAATTTGGTGCATACTTATAGAGGGGATTATGGAATAATTCCTGATGTGGATCTTGACAATGAATTTATAAACGACTTTCTTGATCTTATTGATGATAGGATAGGTAGATATGGGCCTATGGGATCTTTCTTTGTTGATAATCCTGATCCTGAATTTCAGCCAGGTGGAGATAAATATAAACCTGTAATATATTGGGAAATATGGAATGAGCCGAACCTGCATTATCTGTTAGGCGCTGAACATTGGGATGCCTTGGATAAGGAGGGAAAGGCGGATTTATATGCAAGATTATTGATCGCATCATACGATCACATCAGAGCTAATCCAGAGTGGAATGATGTCAAAGTTGTTGGCATTTCATCTTGCGGTGTGAGCGCAGAAAATGCATTTAATGATGGCGTGGGATGGAAGAAATCTTTTGTTCAATTAGTACATGAAAAGTTAGTGGAGCATGGAGGTCATGCAAATTATTACGATATTCTATCCACTCATCCATACACTCATGATGTGGGCCCTGATACGGAACATTTACTTGAGTCCTATCAATATTCGCTTGTAAACTCTTATGCGGAGATAAGAGAAAGTATGGAGAGTTTTGGCAATACTGATAAACCTGTATGGTATACCGAAGTCGGATGGCATCGTGATGTTGGCGCGTTCGCTGCAGATGTTAAGCCTTATCCTGTAACAGAGCGCCAGCAGGCAGCATATGTCACACGATTGTATTTGACTGCAATGCGCCTTGGAGTTGAGCGTGTTCATGTTATGTTTGTAAATGATGCAGATAACTTCAATGGCGGATTCTTTAATAATGAAGACTGTTCATGGTGGGAGCAGACATATGCAGTACAGAATATGATAACTATTATGCCTAAGCCGAAACTCATCGAAGTGGTAAATGACGGAGGTTATGGAGATAATGATCTTTCTGATTCAGAGGGATATTACGCATATATTTATGATCCAAATACAGATGTCTCTGGAGATACCACTGTAATTGTTGCATGGAACGTGGAAGGCCCTATTACTGTGGAAATTCCATGTGATCCCGGGGAATATAGGGTCATTAATATGCTTGGGGATTATGAAGATATTATTACATCCTCAATGCTTCCAATAGAAATTGGACCATGTCCA